>URSI01000072.1 GCA_900550505.1 uncultured Eubacteriales bacterium | reverse complement strand
TCTGAAATAAGTTTTGAAAATTGTGTTGAATGGCTTTTTCAGGATTTCGACGTTTGCAAGGGATTCGAGACCAGCGATGGATATCGTCTCGAGCTTGTTTACGGTACTTCGGCACAGAAGGCACTGGAAGATAAGTTCGGTGCGGTCGGACAGGACGCAGAAGAAAATACCGTTATCGTAAAAACAGGACCTGATTATGTGCCGATTTCTTTTACATTGAATGACGTAGTGTACCGTGTGGGATACGAATTGCCGGTAATAACGCTGCGGGTTCCGCAGGAACTTCCGGATGAAGTTCTGCTTGTACCGGAAAAGTTAAAGACTGCTTATGAAAACGGCAGCATGACTACCGTGTATACAGTTGCGCTCCAGTATGATGACGGAGAAGACGGGTACATGAGCAAGGTCATGAACATACTTTCATGTGATGAGGGGTACGTTGTGGAAGAAACGGTGCTGAGAGGCTCTGAATACCTCAGCGCCGTCGAGTACGTGTCTGAAATTTCGGTGCGCTGTGTAGGGGACAAGCCGAGCGTTTACACCGTTTCGAACGGGACTTCGTCTCCGGAAACGCTGATACACGACAGATTGGTTGAACTGTGCGGCCTTAAATGCGCTACTGCGATGTCGGTTAACGGAACGGAGATATCACTCGGTTTCAGTGAAGATGCGGCAGCAGAGCTTGCAGGGCTGCTCATGAAGGAACTGGAACTTGAAAATGCCGGGAAATGCAGCGTTGTACATTCCTCGGGAGGCGTAGGCGCTGCGGGAGAACTGACAGAGTATACCTGTGTGGTCGACTGCGGAGGTTTTACGCTCACATTCGCGCTGTCTCACGGCGACGGTGAGCCGTACATTTTTGTCAGACAGGAGCTTGAGGAAAAATGATACCTATCATACTTGCTTCCGAGTCTCCGAGGAGACGTGAGCTGATAAGATATATTACTGACTCTTTTGAAGTGGTCCCATCGGGTTTTGACGAAAGCTCTGTCACAGCAGAGCCGGAGAAGCTGCCGGCGCTCCTCTCTCACGGTAAGGCGAGCGATGTATATGCAAGGTTTCCGGGGCGCTGTGTTGTGGGGGCAGATACCGTGGTGATTCTGGGCGATACGGTCTTCGGGAAACCGCGTGACCGATCGGATGCGCAGTATATGCTTTCGAAATTGTCCGGAAGCGTACATAAAGTGATCACCGGATATACCGTATTGTTCAATGGGTATGATATTACGGAATCGGTAGTCACGGACGTAGTGTTTCGTACGCTTACCGACGCTGAAATATGTGATTATGTCAACTCAGGTGAGGCGGACGGCAAAGCAGGTGCATATGCGGTGCAGGGCAAGGGCGCGCTTTTCGTCAGCGAGATACACGGTGATTTTTATAATGTGGTCGGGCTGCCTGTGGCATCTCTTGCGCAAACGCTCAGAAAGATCGGTGCGGTTTAGAAATACCTGTCCATTCGATGTGATTAAAATCTCATTACTGCATCGGCAAATATACTCAACAATATTGTCATGCACTGCGCGAGCGTGTAATGCTCAACGCACGCCGCAATGTTCGCCGTTGTATCAAGTGCGGGTGTACCGCCAAGATACAGCATGATCATGGTCAGGTACCACGCAAAGCTTACCAAAGATCCTATGGTGAGTATGCGTATCGCGAATTTTGTGAAGCCCAGTTTTTTTATGTAGCTTTTCATTTGTTTTTTCCTTTCGATTGCTTTGGCGTTCTTGTATTTATGCGTAGATAGAATAATGATGATTTTCAGGAGGCTGTGAGATGAAGTGTCCGGCATGTGCGTATCCGGAAAGCAAGGTAATAGATTCACGTCCGGCAGGAGAAGGAACGTCTATCCGGCGTCGCCGCGAGTGCCTTAACTGTCAGAAACGGTTTACCACCTATGAAACGATTGAAACCGTTCCGATAATCGTCGTAAAAAAGGATAAGTCCCGCGAGAGTTTCGACAGAAACAAGATATTGACGAGTATAATCCGTGCGTGCGATAAGCGGCAAGTCACCTTGAATGACATGAACAACATTGTTTCTGAGATAGAGGCTCAGATACAGAACTCGCTTCAGAGCGAAATACCGTCATCGGTTATCGGCGAGCTTGTTATGGAACGTCTTAAGGCTGTCGATGAGGTGGCATACATCCGGTTTGCCTCTGTGTATCGTCAGTTTAAGGATGTGGGTGCATTCATGGATGAGCTTAAGAAACTCATCGAATCGAAAAAATAATGAAATGCAGTAAAATAATGTAAAATAGTTCTTTGAAATAAGAGTTGCATCGCAACTCTTATTTTTGTTGTAGCAGTACGATCACGTCGCTGGACGTTACGGAAGCTCAATGCCGTCGGAGATGACATATTGAGGATCAATGAACGTGCCATTAACCGACACGGCGAAGTACATCATATCACCGATAGTAAAACCGCTGTTACCGCTTTTGCCTATTGCAGCGCCTGCTGAGACCACAACGTTTTCCAACACGTCGGTAGACTGAAGATGACAATAATATGTTTTGACACCGAGTCCGTGGTCTATCACGACCGTCTTACCGTAACGTTCGGTTTCACCGACATATATGACTCTGCCACTCGCAGCTGCGCGCACGGTAGTGCCGGAATCAACAAGCCACAGCAGTCCGTCAGCCTTCTGAGATACCGGACTGTCTGTATAGAAAACGTCGCTGCCGTATGGTATGTGAAGTTCGCCGGTAAGCGGAGCGTCAAACGGGTCGGAATCATTGAAATACGGTACCGACTCGTAGCGTGAATCCACCTGACTGAGCATCTGTGCCAGTTCTTCGGCAGCGTTCTCGGAAAGCTGCTTGTCTGGGTTATAGAATTTGGCGTCATATGTTGTGCTTTCGACGTTTATGGTAAAAACGGTTTCTCTGCCGCTGACCGTCAGTTTGAGAGTGTAAACTCCGCCTTTATTGGATGAATGTACCGGCAGGAACGAAAATACCTGACCATTATACTGAATGAATCTGACACCGCATGATTTGAGGTCTGTTTCGACATCTATATCCTGTGTGACATCAAGCTGATCGGCATATATGATCAGCATATCTCCGGGACTGACGGTATCGGACGAAAGAGTAAACGACTCCGGTATATCGTAGAGTATCTGTATGAGATACTCGGCGGTCCCGTTTGAAAGCCGCTCGCCGTCGGCATACCACGTTGCGTTGATGTTTATGTTCACGGCAGTGTCGTCCGGAACATTCAGCCTCACCGGCGACAACGAATCGCTCTCGTGGAGAAGTTCACCGTTCTGATTCGTATATGTGACCTTAACGACATCAGGCTGGCGGGTAAAAGAAAAGCTCGCGCCGACGCCGTCCACAACGGTAAAACGTTCGGCGGTGGGAACGTATATCGAAGTAGAGTCGCTGTCATACATCAGCCCATCTGTTTTTTCGTATCTCCAGCTGTATTTCCGAGGATCAATCTTCTGTGCGGTATCACCGGAGGTAAATGTAAGTTCCGGAAGCAAGTGATCGGGATAAACATAGCTGAACTCCGGTGAAAGCAGCAGGGTGTGCGCATATTCGGGTGCGATCTGTATGTATTCCAACGATTCCGTGACGAGAAAACACTTTGTTTCATCCGGGACAAGATACATGTCGTAGCTGACAGTCCTGTCGCCGTATTCGATATCAAGCTTCACCGGAGAAAGCCCCTGCAATGATATCGGAGGCGCTTTGAGCTTGATGTCGTCAAGCAGAATTTCCGTAAAGACGCTTCTACCGGGCTCGGACGAACTGACCTCGCCGTCGGGATGCGTCAACCTTACGGCAGTCACACCGTCCATTGAGGCGGCATGCTGTGAGTAGCGAATGAAAAGGAAAACTATCAGTATCAAGGGAAGAAAGAGCGCAGTCGTAATTGCGGTGTAAAGTCTTTTATTATTGTGCTGCAAATCGGCACCTCCGCTCACATTATGTCTATATGATACAGCAAACGCCGTATTTTGTCAAGGAGCGTCACATATTTTACAAGATTTTAATATTGGAAATAAAACCTTAAAATGGTGTCAATAATACCGTGGGTGATAACATGGACAGAGCGTCGTTCGAAAGCGAGCTGAGAAGTGCATTTTCCGGGTGCGATGATTTTACCGTTCGTCATACGGACAGCGGAGCTGAGGTCTATTTTCTTATGATGGGAGTCGATCGTTCGTATGTGTCCGAAAATCTAATTCGTCCTCTCAGGCTGGCAGGTGCTACGCGCGATACAATTGAGGTGCTCGGAGTCACACCGTGTGAAAGTGTGCAGCAGGCTGTTTTTGCTCTTTTGCACGGATGCGCTGCTGTTTTGTTTCCGGACGGTGAATGTGTGGTGTGCGCTGCCGACCGCTCCGCCGGTCGCTCGGTATCGCAGCCCGATACCGAGGTTACGGTATATGGTGCGCACAACGGATTTGTTGAGGCACTTGACGTCAATTTGGCAATGATCCGCCGCTCGATACGCATCCCACAGCTGAAAATCGAATATTTCACGCTCGGAAGGCTGACTTCAGCAAATGTAGCCATGTTATACGTGGAGGGGACAGCTTCGAAGCGTACGGTGGATTATGTCCGCAATACGCTGAAAGAGGCCAAACTTCGCTCCGCGCTTGATTCGGGATATGTGGCAAATCTTTTTGACAGAGGAACCTTTGCAGCATCGGCAAAAAGTGAAAAATGCTCGAGAGTATGCGCACGGCTGCTTGACGGACGCATAGCCGTGATAGTAGACGGTAACCCCTTTGTCGTAACGGTTCCGTATGTTTTTACCGAGGCGCTTCAATGCGGAGAGGATTACATCAAAAGCTCCGCGTATTCAACTTTTATACGTGCGCTGCGTTTCTTTGCATTGTTAATATCGCTTTACCTTCCTGCGGTTTTCACAGCCGCAGTGTATTCCCGCACACGGCTTTTGCCTCTGGAGCTGATGATGTCGGTGACGGATAGCGGGGGTGACGTGGCTTTCGGGATATTCGGTGAACTGGTAGTTTCGCTTGTGATATTTGAAATAGTACGCGAGGTAGGACAGCGGATGCCGCGCGCGGTTGGTGACAGTGTCGGGCTGCTCGCGTCTATCATATTGGGTGACGCTGCGGTAAAGGCGGGGCTGGCAGGGGCTGTGGCAATAATGATTGCCGCGCTGAGTGCCGTGTGCTCTTTTGCCGTGCCGGCTTTCAAAGACCCGAGCGTGCTGTTGCGCTTTTTGCTCCTTTTCGCATCGTTCGCACTCTCGTTCACCGGGATAGCGATAGTGACGCTCGCAATTGTTTCCGTAATGCTGATGATGGAAAGCTGCGGCACACCTTATCTGACGCCGGCTTCGCCATTGTCGCTCAGGGGCTTGTGCGACATGATAATATCGCTTCCGCGGAGAAATGTCCAGCGTGGAGACGAAGGAATATCTGAGGATGAATAAGTATTTTATTTTGCTGCTTGCCGCCCTGCTCATTGCAGGTGCGTTCATATCGCCTCATGAGGATGAGCCCACATATATAACTGCGATACTTGTGGGAGCCGGGGAATGCCGCTTTTATTATGCGTACCTCGACGGTGAAGATATAACCATAGGAAGTCTCGAATCCGAGGGGCGCATAGGCGATTCGCTGCCGGTAAGGTCACCCGATTACTCACACCTCAAATGTGTATTCGTCGCGGAGGATGCAAAGACGGAGGATATTGCGGCATTTCTTTCTTTTGCGCACGATAATCTGCCTTTGTGCGCCGACATGGCGGTTTGTGAGCCTTCGTTGCCGGATGAGACAGACGGACGTGACCGCCCAGCCGCCGAGGAGGTACCGAAGCTGCTGACCGGTGAATACTCTGTAAGCATTTTTGAATACATGAATTATAAAAAGATACCTGTGGTCAGTTTTGACGGACAGGGCTTTTCGGTGGAATGGCGATGAAGGGTGCGGGTTCTTTTTCACTTTGCTTTGTGAGTTTTGCAAGTATCGCTCTTTACGGTTCGACTTCTTCAGGCTCGGTGCTTTGCGGAACGTCCGCCGCCGTGCTTGCGTTTTTCCTGCTTTCCGGAGGTAAAAGGCTCAGGCTCCCGCGTATCAGGGCGGCGCTTGCCGCTGCCGGTTTGATATTTGACATTTTTGTCCTGTTCACGCAGCTGCGGTTGATATTTTCACTTCCGATCCTGTGTTGTGCCGCTGTCATTATCGCGGGCGTTTACATTGCGGTGCTGAGGGATGAGGTAGCGGAGCGATTCTGCGAGCTTGCACTCTGGATAATGCTGGCGTATCCGTTTTTCATAGCCACTGCGCTTTCAAATTCCGTACCGGGGTATTTAGAAGTCGGA
>URSI01000071.1 GCA_900550505.1 uncultured Eubacteriales bacterium | reverse complement strand
TTGTCAAAAAATTACGGTGGGATGCTAACGTTGGGTGAGGTATCATATGCAGGTGACGGTTCATATGATGCTCTGGTATATGATGATACCGACAGTACGTATGAGTTCGGGTATTATCCAGATGCCGACATGGTGCGTGATGGATACCATGAAGCGACAATACTTGTTATGCGTCAGCTGATCAAAAACAAACTCCGCAGTGAGATAAAGGCAAATACAGGTCTTTCAGTGTCCGTAGCGGATATATTGGTCGACGTTGATGCTCCGATGTATGTTTATCATGTCGGAAGCGTTGGAAGCGGTTATGATTGTACATCAAGGATAAATATCAAAATCAATGACTGCGGGAGCAAACCGGAATTTGCCCACGTTGCGTATGATGTGCTGCGGGTACTTGAAAGTGCCAATATAGGAGTGGAATATGTAAGGATATATGACCGTATGTATAGTGTTGCAATTACGACTGATATATCACCGGCTGATGCTGCTGCAATGCTTCAACGGGTGAAAAATTACGTAGGGTAATTTGATATATCACTGTTAAAGGTAAAGCGGCGCGTGATCAAAAAATATTGACAAACGTAGCGAAAAATTGTATACTGAAACGGAAGACTAAAAAAGGATCTGTACTATGAAAGAAAAAACCCTTTTGTTAGGTAACGAGGCTGTTGCACGAGGTTTGTATGAGGCAGGCTGTAAGTTCGTTTCAAGCTACCCCGGAACGCCTTCTACCGAAATCACCGAAAAAGCTGCGCTCTATGATGAGATTTTCACTGAGTGGGCGCCAAACGAGAAAGTAGCATGCGAAGCGGCTTTCGGTGCCTGTGTTGCCGGCGCCAGGTCTTTTTGTGCCATGAAACATGTCGGTCTTAATGTAGCTGCTGATCCGTTGTTTACATCGTCGTACACGGGTGTAAATGCCGGGTTTGTAATCGCAGTCGCAGATGATCCCTCAATGCATTCTTCTCAGAATGAGCAGGATTCGCGTCATTATGCGCTGGCAGCTAAATTGCCGATGCTTGAACCGTCTGATTCGGACGAGTGCCTGAATTTTGTTAAACGTGCTTACGAAATATCCGAGAAATTTGATACGCCGGTGCTTCTCAGGCTCTCTACACGGATCGCACATTCGCAGAGTCTTACGGTATTATCCGAACGCCATAATGATACATTGCGTGAGTATTCAAAAAATGACGAGAAGTTCGTCATGAAGCCGGCAAATGCGGTAAAGCGGCATCCCGTGGTGGAAAAAAGGCTTGAATTACTCAGAGAATACGCTGCTTCCTGCGATTTGAACAAGATCATTGACAACGGCTCCGATACAGGTATTATTACCGCCGGCACCTGCTTTAATTACGCTCTTGAAGTCTTCGGTGACAGCGTTTCATATCTTAAACTCGGTGTTATAAATCCTATCAGCGAAAAACTCATAAAAGATTTTTCCGAAAAATTTGAAAAGATAATCGTCATTGAGGAGCTTGACGGATTTATTGAAAGTTTTTGTAAATCTATCGGGGTGAATTGCGAAGGGAAGTCCTATACGGGATACATAGGAGAGTTGTCCCAGGAACGGGTAGCGGAAGTCTTTCTGGGAAGAAAACCGGACTGCACGGCGCTTGACGAACAGCTCCCCGTGCGGCCGCCGATAATGTGCCCCGGTTGTCCTCATCGCGGAACTTTTTATGTGTTGAAAAAGTTAGGTATTTCCGTAATGGGCGATATTGGATGCTATACGCTCGGGTCTGCGCCTCCTCTGGGTGCCGTCGATACCGTTTTGTGTATGGGCGCGTCTGTATCTATGCTCCATGGTTTCAATTCGGTCAGACCTGACGAAACGCATTCAAGAGTGGCCGTCATCGGCGATTCAACTTTCGTCCATTCGGGAATAACATCGCTCATTGATATAGTTTACAATAAGAGTATCTCTACTGTGCTGATACTTGACAATAACATAACGGGGATGACAGGACATCAGCAAAATCCTTGTATCGGTCTCACCATAAAAGAGCAGCCGACAAAGGCCTTGTCACTTGAGAAAGTGTGCGAGGCATGCGGTATAGATCGTGTGTTTGTTGTTGATCCGAACAATATGGACGAGCTGGAGGCATTGCTCAAGAGAGAGCTTGATGAAGACCAGCCTTCCGTTATAATAGTCAGGCGTCCGTGCGCGCTGCTCAAATGCGTCTCTAAAACTACGGTAAATGTGGTCGATACAGATAAATGTCGTTCCTGCCGCAGCTGTATGAGGATAGGGTGTCCTGCACTTCATATGGAAAACAAAAAAGCTGTCATTGACCCCACTTTGTGTATCGGGTGCCGCTTGTGCGAGCAGATGTGTACGTTTGGCGCCATTATCAACAAAGATAAGCGGGAGGTGCTTCAAAAATGAGAAAAAACATAATGATCTGCGGAGTCGGCGGACAAGGTTCGCTTCTGGCAAGCAGGATACTGGGGCATGTGGCGCTTTCCGGCGGTTTTGATGTCAAGGTCAGCGAGGTGCATGGTATGGCACAGCGCGGGGGCTCGGTCGTTACTTATGTCAGATACTCCGACGAGGGTCAGGTTGCTTCACCGGTTATATGCCGGGGCGAGGCAGATATAATGATATGCTTTGAACAGCTTGAAGCTGCCCGATGGCTGAGTTATCTGAAAAAAGACGGTGTTATTATAGTCAATACACAAAAAATATTGCCGATGCCCGTGGTCATGGGTGTTGCTCAGTATCCCGATATGCTAATAGAAAAGATCCAAAATAAAGGCGTTCGCATTATAAGCTGCGATGCTCTTGAAGTCGCTGAACGCCTGGGAAACGAAAAAGCTGTAAATGTTGTACTTATAGGACTTCTCGCACGCAACAGCGGTCTAAAAGCGGAACTGTTCATCGACGCTGTAAAAGCGTGTGTGCCCGCCCGGTTCATTGAGCTGAACCTCAAGGCTTTTGAAGCCGGATACAATATTGAAACGTGAGGTTTGAATTAGTTATATGTTTTCTCCAGATATTGAGACGTTAGACAGAACCCGTCTGCGTGAGTTACAGCTCGTGAATTTACAAAAAACAGTACGCCGCGTTTATGAGAACGTTCCCCTGTACCGTCAGAGATTTGATGAGGCAGGCATAAAACCGAGTGATATCAAAACACTTGATGATCTTACAAGGCTTCCGTTTACTTACAAGCAGGATCTTAGGGATACATACCCATATGGTCTTTTTGCGGCACCGATGGAGGAGGTCGTGAGAATCCATGCATCGTCCGGAACCACAGGAAAGCAAACGGTCGTAGGGTATACTCGCAATGACCTTGATATGTGGTCGACATGTGCCGCGCGTGCGTTATCGGCTGCCGGTGCAACAGTTCGCGATAAAGTGCATGTTTCATACGGATACGGATTGTTCACAGGCGGTCTGGGGCTGCATGACGGAGCACAGAAGCTCGGGGCTACCACTATACCGGCATCTTCCGGAAATACGGCAAGGCAGCTCACTATCTTGAAAGACTTCGGCTCCACGATACTTTGTTGCACGCCCTCGTACGCGCTGCATTTGGGAGATTCACTCGCTGCAAACGGTATTGATTTGTCGCAGATTAGCTTGCGCGCCGGGTTATTTGGCGCGGAGCCTTGGACGGAAGAGATGCGGCGCGAGATCGAACGACGGCTGGGAATAAAGGCATATGACATATATGGACTTTCGGAGATCGCAGGTCCCGGAGTTGCATATGAATGTGAAACACAAAGCGGAATGCATATCAATGAAGATAATTTTATTCCGGAAATAATCGACCCTGACACAGGCGAGGTGTTGCCATATGGTGTGCAAGGTGAGCTCGTTTTTACTTGTATAACGAAAGAAGCGTTGCCACTCATACGTTATCGCACCAGAGACATTACGCGTCTTATTCCGGAAAAGTGCGAGTGCGGCAGAACATTCCTGAGAATGGAGAAACCCTGCGGTCGCAGTGATGATATGCTTATAATCCGCGGTGTAAATGTTTTCCCGTCACAGGTGGAAGCTGCGTTATTGCAGTTTACGGAAATATCACCGCATTATATGATTTATGTCGACCGTGTAAATAATCTTGACACGCTTGAGGTCAAGGTTGAAATATTGCCTAACGTACTTGAAAATGCCGACGCGGTGCGCGACCTTGAAAAGCTCTCAAAACGTATCAAGGGGCGTATTGATTCCATACTCGGTATCTCAGCAAAAGTAACTCTCGTAGAGCCGAACAGTATTGCCAGAAGCGAGGGCAAGGCAAAACGCGTAGTCGATAACAGGACACAGGTCAATTTTTGAAAGGAGCCACAAATGATCATCAAACAGATTTCGGTATTTGTTGAAAACAAGCCGGGCAGACTCGCTCAGGTGATTAGGACGATCTCCGATGCAGGTTGCAATATTCTGGCACTTACGATTGCGGACACAACCGATTTTGGCGTGCTTCGACTCATTGTTGACGATCCTGCAAAGGCTGTTGATGTGCTTCGGGCAAATGGTCTTGCAGGCTCGGTGTGCAACGTAATAAGCGTAAGTATAGTTGATGAGGTCGGGGGGCTTTCTTCTACCCTTGATCTTTTGACAGAGCACGGGATCGATGTCGAATATATGTACGTGTTTGTCGGAAAACTTTCCGGGCAGGCACAGGTGGTCATGCGTGTGGATGATCCGGAAAAGGCGCAACAGGTCCTGTTTAAATCACAGACGAACTGAAATAATTAATGGAGCCGATGATCCGGCTCCATTTTTTTCCGATTTTGATGTTGTATCTTGGGAGCTTTCACGGGGCAAAATGTTATTGAAACAAAATTGCCCGGAGGCAGCCAATGTACAACAAAGTAGAGATTTGCGGTCTTAACACGGCGAGGATAGCAGTGTTGAGCGAAGACGAAAAAACCGAGTTGCTGAAAAAGATCGCCGGCGGAGACCGTACGGCACGAGAGCGCATGATAAACGGAAATCTCAGATTGGTATTGAGTGTGATACAGTCCTTTTGCAACAGAGGCGAAAATCCGGACGACCTTTTTCAGGTTGGCTGCATCGGTCTTATAAAAGCCGTGGATAATTTCCGTATGGACAAGGAAGTCAAATTTTCCACATATGCCGTTCCAATGATACTGGGCGAAATACGTCGGTTCATTCGGGATAATAATGCTGTTCGTGTACCGAGATCACTACGGGATCTTGCATATAAAGCTTTGCAGTGCCGTGAAAAGATATCAAATCTCGAAGGGCGTGAAGCGACCATAGATGAGATAGCGTCGCAGTTGAACGTGAACAGGGAAGAGGTAATAAATGCGCTCGATGCCATAGTAGACCCCATATCGTTGTATGAGCCCGTGTATAGCGAAAGCGGTGACCCGGTATATGTACTCGACCAAATTAAAGATAATGTAAACACTGTTGATAAATGGATTGCTGATATTGCAATGGGTCAGGCGATATCAGAATTGGATGAAAGGGAACGACGTATACTGCAGCTCAGGTTCTTTAAGGGGAAGACACAGACAGAGGTTGCATCCGAAATCGGCATATCACAGGCGCAAGTCAGCCGCCTTGAAAAGAATGCACTTGACAGGATAAAACGCAGGCTCTAAGTGACGTGATTGCACATAATTGCAAAACATACCCGTTGCCATAAAACCGGTAACGGGTATGTTAATGAATTAAAATCGGAAGTTTTATATTATTCGTACACGCTACGTTTCAAAACGCCGATATACGGAAGGTTGCGATAATCCTCATTATAGTCGAGTCCGTAACCTACGACAAATTCATCTTCGATTGAAAACCCCTTGTAGTCCGGAACGATCTCGGAGCGTCTGCGTGAGGGCTTGTCAAGAAGCGTAGCTATCGCAATGCTGTGCGGGGCGCGGGTAAGAAGCATTTCCTTCAAGTGAGAAAGCGTAAGGCCGCTGTCAAGTATGTCTTCGACGATCAGCACATCATAATCCTTAATGGGCTGCTTGAGGTCCATGATAATACGTACCTGACCGGAGGATCTGGTGGAAGCGCCGTATGACGACACGCACATAAAATCGATCTTACAGTTTACGTCGATCGCACGCAACAGATCTGCCATGAATACCATGGAACCTTTCAGCACACCAACCAAAAGAAGATTTTTGTTACGGTAATCGCGTGAAATTGCTTCACCGAGTTCTTTTACGCGTGATTCGATATCCTTTTCCGAAATGAGTATGCGTTCAATATTATCTGTCTCATACATAATGGTGACCTCTATCCTCGGCAAAACACAAATGCCGATCATTTTTGACGATTGTATCATATTTCGCCAAAAGACGCAATAGTGACAAGGGGAAATTTATGTATATTTTTTTCAATATACTGTTGATTTATTTGAAGATATCTTTATAATAT
>URSI01000070.1 GCA_900550505.1 uncultured Eubacteriales bacterium | reverse complement strand
TCAGGATTCAATATGTACATACCTGTATTGACAAAATATGATAATTTTGGTTTTTCCTCCATGGACTGCACTGCACCATTTTCACTGGAATGGATAACACCATAGGGTACTACAATATTCTTTAGTGCAGAAACGATTGTCAGTTCATTGCCGCTTTCCCTGTGATACCGGTAAACATCTTCGTAATCTGCGTGGATCAGTATATCACAATTCGTCACGATAAAAGGCTGTTCAAATTCTTCCTCTATACTAAAAGTACAAAAGGAGAACAAACCGGCCGGCTCTCTTTTGTATGGTTTGACCATCCGGCGATGCGCCGTCTGATGCCGTGGAAAGCTCTGCGGATAAGCCGACAGACCCGCGCGTGACAATCGCCGTTCCACCCCTCCAAATTCTTCATTGTTTTCTCCCTTGTAACACTTACGCGCAGCCCAAAGGCGGGCTGCGCGTAAGCCAATTTCAGGGGAAATCGCAGGCGGAGAAGGCGGAACTGCACCGGACTGCGGCTGTATTTCTATATGGATCAGATCGTTTACTGAACGATGAAGTTGACAGATTCGTCGCCCTGCTTGTCTTCGCCGTAGACATAGTCCTTGCCGGGCATGACGGCGTTCAGGACGATGCCGACGATGGAGCCGACAGCCAGACCCGAGAGGCTGATTGCGCCGAAATGGAGAGAGCCTGCCGAGGAGTAGCTGATGCCGATGGACAGGACCAGAATGAGGGCTGCGACCAGAACATTACGGGACTTGGTGAAGTCAACCTTGTTCTCGACGACGTTGCGGACGCCGACCGCAGAGATCATGCCGTCGGTACGGTCGATGCGCCAGGTGTCAGGACAGAAGAAGTAATAGTCCACAGCCTCGCTTGTGGCTACGACCATTCCTTCGGGACAGCTGTAATCGCCCTCGTCGCCGGCACAGCCGGATACCGCGAATATAAACAGTATGAGAGTCAAAATCAAAAATAGTTTTTTCATTTTTTGCCTTTCCCGGCGGTCAGTATCCGCCGTCCACGTGCAACACGGTACCTGTGATGTATGAAGCGTTTTCAGAGACGAGAAAAGCCACCGCCGCCGCAACTTCGTCGGGGCGGCCGGGACGACCGAGTGAAAGGGAATTGCAGAATTCTTTGAGCTCGTCATCGGAGAGGTGAGAATTCATCGATGTATCGATAAGCCCGGGCGCCACACAGTTCACCCTGATGCCGGACGGTCCGAGCTCACGCGCCAAAGCTTTTGTGAGTGATTCCACAGCGCCCTTTGTACAGGAATAATCGACCTCGCACGATGCGCCGTGAGCCGCCCAGATCGATGAAACATTTACGATAACGCCGTTCTTGTTTCTTATCATGCCCGGTGTCACACACCGGCAGCAATTGAGGGTGCCGAAGAGATTCACGCCGTAAAGTGTGCGAAGCTCAGAGGCGCCCGCAGTATCGAACAGAGCGGTCAGCGACACGCCGGCACAGTTCACAAGTATGTCTGCCGTACCGAATTCGTTCTCAAGCTTACAGAATATCCGGCTTACCTCGTCGAAGTCTGAGACGTCGCATTTCATCGATACAGCGCCTGTTTCGGCGGATATGCTCGAAGCGCGCTCCCCGGCGGCATGGTACAAAAACACTACGCCGATGCCGTCAGATGTCAGCCTGCGTACGATGGCTTCACCGATGCCTCCGCTGCCGCCTGTCACGACAGCCAGCTTTTTTTCAGTTGCTTCGGGCATTGTCATACTTCGTTGATGACGGCGATAACTATCGGACGCCGCTTCGTCCTTTGGTAAAGGAATCCGGAGACCTGTTCACAAAGCTTGTTTTTAAGTGCGTTCATATCGGTAGCTCCGTGATCAAGTCGCTCGGTTATGACTCTTTCGACCAGCTTGCTCGTTTCGGATATCAGCTCTTCGGCTTCTTTTACATAGACAAACCCGCGTGATACTACTTCTATATTGCCGACAACGTACCGTCCCACCGATTCCACGGCTGCGGCAACGACGACAAGTCCGTCCTCAGACATCCGCTTTCTGTCACGAAGCACGGTCAGCCCGATGTCTCCGACGCCGTAGCCGTCGACGAGCACCGTACCGGCCGGTACGCTGCCGATAACTTTCATCCAGCGTTTGGACATTTCTATGACTTTGCCTATTTCGGGGACGAGGATATTGCGCTCGTCCATCCCCATGTCACGTGCCAGATCGGCATGATGCTTAAGGTGCCTGTATTCACCGTGCATCGGTATAAAATACCGCGGCTTTGTCAATGCGTGCATTATTTTTATTTCTTCACGGCACGCGTGACCGGATACATGCACGTCTGCTATGTCATCGTTTACGACCTCACAGCCCCGTCTGAGCAGCTCATTTATGATGTTGGAAATAAGCTTTTCGTTGCCCGGTATCGCAGAGGACGACAGTATGACAAGGTCGTCACTGCCGACGGAGATCTGTGAATGATCCCCAAAAGCCATGCGGTGCAGGGCGGACATGGGTTCGCCCTGGCTTCCTGTCGTCAGCAGTGTTATCTGCGAAGGCTTGTAGCGCTTTATTTCAGAAGCTTCTATCAGCGTGCCTTCCGGACTTTTGATATATCCCAGCCTTATAGCTGCACGGACGACATTTATCATGCTTCTGCCGGTGATGGCCACTTTTCTGCCGTATCGGCATGAGGCGTTGATGATCTGCTGTACTCTGTGTACATTCGTGGAAAAAGTAGCGATTATGACACGTTTGTCGCAATTGAACAGCAGCCTGTCAAGCGAAGAGCTGACGACCGTTTCCGACGGTGTGTACCCCGGACGGTCGACATTGGTCGATTCGCAAAGCAGTGCCAACACTCCCTTTGAACCGAGCGCCGCGAGCCTTGCAAGGTCGATGGATGTCCCTTCCGGAGGAGTAAGATCGATTTTGAAATCTCCGGTGTGCACCACCACGCCGGCAGGAGAAGTTACAGCGAGCGCGGCGGCATCGGCAATGCTGTGATTGACGGTGATGAATTCAACCGAAAATTCACCTAACTGTATCGTTGAACCCAATTCGACCACATTGAGCACGGCGGATTTTTCTATTCCGTGCTCCGCGAGCTTGTTTTCCAGTATTCCAAGCGTGAGAGCGGTGCCGTACACGGGTATATTCATTTTCTTCAACAGGAACGGTACCGCTCCGATATGATCCTCATGACCGTGCGTCAGCACGAGCCCGCGGACGCGTTCCGCATTTTTCTCCAGGTAGGTAGTGTCCGGTATGACCAGATCGACTCCGAGCATATTGTCGTCGGGGAAAGATACGCCGCAGTCGACCACAATGATATCTTCGCCGTATTCGTATGCCGTTATATTGCGCCCTATTTGATTAAGACCGCCCAAAAATATGACTTTCAGCCGCGGGCTGAACCCGCGACGTCTTTCGTCAGCCCCGTATCGTGACGCAACTTCAAGACCTTCTTGGGCAGAAGGCTGCTTGTCAATGATTTTTCTTCTTGCCATAAAGTTCCTTTCTGAGTATTTTCAAATATTTGAGGTGCGGCGGAGCCGCACGCTATGTACATAAATATCTATCATAAAATTATATACTTTGATATTGTCGTTGTCAAGGACTTTTATTGTCGATGAAAGATGTCGGATGCGGTATATTGTGAATGAGATTTTCCCATTTTTTTGCGTGTGGCATATACTTTGATTGTAGCCTATATTTTAAAATTTATTACTTTATTTGTGAAGGAGGTATAAACAGCTTAACCAAATATGAGCATATGACAAAAAACAAAACCGCTATTGACAAACCGCTTAATTATGGTATACTGTATGAGAATGTATGGGAGTGTTTGCCTGTACAGACGCTGCTAAAGGATTGAATGAACTGATATGGATAGATTTGTGATCAACGGCGGCAAGGTGCTCAGAGGAGAAATAAGTGTCGGAGGCATGAAGAATTCCGCGCTCGGTATCCTTTTTGCTACCATTCTCACCGAGGATGTTTGCGTTATTGAGAATTTGCCGCCTGTTTCCGACGTTGCCGCATCGCTGGAAATACTCAGCGCTGTCGGAGCGAAGGTTCGTGCTATTGACAGAACGAGTGTGGAGATTGATACGAGGTTTGTCAGGGCATGTGCGTCTCCTTACGAGTTAGCTCGTCGTTTCAGAGGCTCGTACTATATTTTGGGAGCCGAGCTGGGGCGGTTTGGCAGGGCGCGCAGTGCACTTCCCGGCGGATGTGATTTTGGTGTTCGTCCTATTGACAGACATATAAAGGGCTTTGAAGCGCTCGGTGCCAGGGTAGAGATATCCGACGGGTGCGTGTGTGCGTATACCGATGATAAATGGCTAAAAGGCGCGTCCGTGTTTATGGACGATATTTCCGTGGGCGCCACGATAAATATCATGCTCGCCGCTGTAAGAGCCGAGGGCACGACTGTTATCGACAATCCTGCCCGCGAGCCGCATGTGGTTGATTGCGCAAATTTTTTGAATGCCTGCGGAGCGAACATAACCGGCGCCGGCACTGATATGATCAAGATAAAGGGTGTACCGAAGCTTCAGGGCACGACGTATACGATACTTCCGGATATGATAGAAGCCGGCACTTATATGGCGGCTGCATGTGCGGTGGACGGTAGCGAACTGACCATAACCAATGTGATACCGAAGCATCTTGAGTCGATCACGGCAAAGCTTGTGGAGATGGGCGCCGACGTGACTGAGAATGACGATTCCGTCACAGTTGCACGTCACGGCAGGCTCGGGCGCATAAATGTAAAGACATTGCCGTATCCGGGTTTCCCGACCGACATGAACCCGCAGATAACCGCATTGCTTGCCATTGCTAACGGAACGAGCATTATGACTGAAAGCGTGTTTGAGAACAGGTTCCGTTACGTTGAGGAGCTCAACAGGATGGGCGCTTCCATAAAGATCGAGGGACGCAGCGCGGTGGTGGACGGTGTACCGGCACTTCGCAGTGCCCGTGTCAGAGCAGTTGACCTTCGCGCGGGCGTTGCTATGATCATTGCCGGGTTGTCCGCCGAGGGCACTACGGAGATAGACGATATTTACCATATTGAGCGCGGTTATGAGGATATAGTGGATAAGCTGACGGCGGTCGGAGCCGATATACGTCGCGTTTCGGATGTGACGGCAGAAGGAACCGTGGATGCGGGTTAAAAAAATGTAAAGGCGCCTCGGCGCCTTTTTCATGTTTTCGCGAATTACCCCGCCACGGCGATACGCTTCATATCTTTCATATAGCCACGCAGCTTATGACCAACGGCTTCAATTGGATGATTGCGAATCGCTTCGTTCACATCGCGCAGTTGGGCATTATCCACCGCCGTTGTTGTGCCAGCTGCTTTGCCTAAGTCGCCGGTTTGCAGAGAAGCCATGAATTTCTCTTTCAGCAAAGGCACTGCCGCGTTAGCAAACAGATAGTTACCGTATTCCGCAGTATCAGAGATAACCACGTTCATTTCATACAGACGTTTACGGGCAATGGTGTTCGCAATCAGCGGCAGCTCATGCAGAGATTCGTAATATGCTGACTCTTCAATGATGCCAGAGGCTACCATCGTTTCGAATGCCAGTTCGACGCCCGCTTTAACCATAGCAATCATCAGAACGCCTTGGTCGAAGTAATCCTGCTCCGCAATTTTGCCTTCGAACTGTGGCGCAGTTTCAAATGCTGTTTTGCCGGTCTCTTCGCGCCAAGTCAGCAATTTGATGTCATCTTCAGCCCAGTCAGCCATCATTCCGCTTGAGAATGCGCCAGAAATGATGTCATCCATATGCTTTTGGAACAGCGGAGCCATAATGCCTTTCAACTGTTCAGATAATGCATAAGCACGCAGTTTGGCTGGGTTCGACAAACGATCCATCATCAGGGTAATTCCCCCCTGCTTCAACGCTTCAGTAATGGTTTCCCAACCAAACTGCACCAATTTTTCTGCATAAGCAGGATCGGTACCGTCCGCCACCAGCTTGTCAAAGCACAGCAAAGAACCTGCTTGCAGCATGCCACACAGAATAGTTTGTTCACCCATCAGGTCAGATTTAACTTCTGCAACGAAAGAAGACTCCAAAACCCCCGCACGATGGCCCCCAGTGGCTGCGGCCCAGGCTTTAGCAATCGCCATACCTTCACCCTTAGGATCGTTTTCAGGATGAACCGCAATCAGCGTCGGCACGCCAAAGCCACGCTTATACTCTTCACGTACTTCAGTACCCGGACACTTCGGCGCAACCATTACTACGGTAATGTCCTTACGAATTTGCTCACCCACTTCAACAATGTTGAAACCGTGCGAGTAACCCAGCGCTGCGCCATCTTTCATCAGCGGCTGTACGGCTTTTACCACCGCCGAATGCTGTTTGTCTGGAGTCAAGTTAACCACCAGATCTGCCT
>URSI01000069.1 GCA_900550505.1 uncultured Eubacteriales bacterium | reverse complement strand
CCGATTTTCAAATTTTTTTCATAAACCTGCGTGTCACCGCCCCTGTCTGCACCCGCATGTCCCTGCCGCAAGCGGACAATGAAGGTGCACATATAAAAAAGCTCTTGTTTTTCGGACGGAAAAGTGGTATGCTGTACTAAGATAGGGCGGTATATTTGCCGGGCGCTGTCAGCTGCGCGAGGAGAACGGGACGTCTTTCCCGTTCAAATCGGTAATGCGGCGCCATAGCCCGTTCGAGGAGGAGGGTACGTTGTTGGTATCAGTGGTCCATTCCGCAGCACTCAACGGCATAGACGCTTTTCCCGTTACGGTCGAGGCCGCGCGTGCAGGCAGGAGCCGTAACTCTGCCGGTTCCGCAGAGCTTCAGATAATCGGGCTGCCCGATACCGCCGTACGCGAGGCGGCGGGTCGCGTGCGTTCCGCCATGAACTCCTGCGGATTTTCGCTTTATGCCGGCATAACGACAGTGAATCTTGCGCCCGCCGACCGAAGAAAGGAAGGCTCAGCCTTTGACCTTCCGATTTTCCTTTCTCTGATATCCGACAACATCGAAGGATTTGACGCGGAAGGAAAAATGTTCATAGGCGAGCTTTCGCTGACGGGAGCGGTCAGGCCGGTACGCGGCGTACTGTCCATGGCGTCAGCCGCCCGTGACGCGGGGTTCAAGGAGATATACGTTCCGGCGGAAAACGCAAATGAAGCCTCTGCTGCGGGTGAGGTCACCGTATATGCGGTTGACAACGTCGTGCAGCTTTACGAACATCTCGCCGGCATACGACCGATTGAACCTACGGTATTTGACGCCTCGCAGTTTGAAGATTCCGTTTTCGACTACGATCTGGACTTTGCGGATGTAAAGGGGCAGGAGAGCGCGCGCTTTGCGCTTGAAGTCGCCGCAGCCGGCGCCCACAATCTTTTGATGATAGGCCCGCCCGGGTCGGGAAAGAGCATGCTCGCCGCTCGTCTGCCTTCGATATTGCCTCCGCAGCCTCCGGAAGAAGCGGTGGAGACCACCAAAATACATTCGGTTGCCGGCATACTCCCTGCCGGAGCGTCGCTTCTGACGCTGAAACCGTTCCGTGCGCCGCACCACTCGCTTTCGCCTGCGGGACTTGCGGGCGGCGGCAAGGTGCCGGTGCCGGGAGAGATATCACTCGCGCACAACGGCGTGCTGTTTCTCGACGAGCTGCCCGAATTTGACAAACGTGCCACCGAGATACTGAGGCAGCCACTTGAAGAGCGCCGTGTCTCGATAACCCGTGTCAACGGAAAAGTCACGTTTCCCGCATCGTTCATGCTTGTATGCGCCATGAATCCGTGCCGTTGCGGTTACTACGGAGCGCCGAACCGCACCTGTACCTGTTCCCCGTCCGACCGACACGCGTACATCACCAAGCTCAGCGGACCGCTGCTGGACCGCATCGACATACAGATAGAAGTGCCGGCTCTCGATTACTCACAGCTCAGCTCCACTACGTTTGCGGAACCGTCGTCAGACATACGCAAAAGAGTGATAGCCGCTCGTAAATTTGCCAGGGAACGCTGTCAAAGCGGCGGAGACAGACCTGTTGCGAACAGCGAAATGGATCAGTCGTATCTGCGGAAATACTGCCGGCTTGACGAAGACTGTGCGGCGCTTATGCGCTCCGCGTACGAAAGGCTCGGGCTTTCGGCAAGAGGATATGACCGCATCCTCAGGCTTGCAAGAACGATAGCCGATCTGGACTCCAGCGAATCGGTAAGGCGCGACGATATAATGCTTGCGATCCGATTAAGAAGCCTGGACCGCAAATACTTCCGATGAACTCTCCCGTGATCGGCCGCCCCGCTTTGCGTCGCCGACACGCGGATACAAATACGAAAGCTCCGTCCAACGAAAGGGGACTGACACATGGACTACAAGGGCGAATACTTCCCCGAAGAAGAACTGCTTGACATCGAGTGGACCGCCGCAAGAATAGCCAAGGCGATATTTAAGGGCATACTGTATTTCATCGCCATTTTTATATACCTTTTCTTTTTCTTCCGCTTCTTCACGAGCTGCGATCCCGCGATGGTGGAAAAAACGTTTCTTTCGCCACACGCGCGTGAGGTATATGAAAGCGACCCGTCCGATTTTCCCATCTACCGGATCAACTCCACAAATACCAACAGCGACGGGACCGTTATGCTCCGCAGGATAATTTACGCCGAAAAGGTGAGCGAAGTGGAGATAGGGGTACGGTTTGTTGTTGACAAAACCGCTCCCGGCAAAACTTTGGAGTACAGGCTCACAGACAGCGCCGGACATGAATACGACATCGTCAACCGTGAATCGATGACACGGTACAACTACGGGTACGAGCGCATAGCGTTTGGCGGTGTGACGCTTGATCTTTCGGCAAACGAGACACTCAATCCGCCGCAGACCGAGGAGAGTTCTTCATCCGATCTCACGGTGAGTGAGGATGAGTTCGACACGGAGATCCGAAAGGGCGTCGTCTACACTTTCAGCATATACGCGGACGGTGAGCTGATAGAGAGCTTCGACTTCTATTCCAATCTTACACCCGTAACGGAAACAGCATACAAATAAACGATCACCGGAGGTCTGAAAAATGAATGATGCTCTCAACAGTCCGAATTTTCCGACGGAAAGCAACGATATACGCATCTGCGCAAGGCGGGCACGGGGAGGGATATATTTTATAATTTCTCTCATATTCCTGGCAGCGTCGATTTATTGTCTTTTTGTTCCGCTGACAGATATCTTTCCCGATCAGCAGGACCGCTATATACGGATAGGGTACTTCGCCATAGGCTGTATCGGAACGGCATTTTTCGGATACAATACGACATTCAACCTGCTGCGTCTGCTGAACCCGCAGACTGCCGTGATACTCACCGACGAAGCGCTGATAGACTGCACGATCCCGGACGGCGGCATAGCCTTCGTAACGTGGGACAACATCACGGACATCAAATTATTCGGTAAAAATAAATGCGACTGGCTCGGTATCAACCTCAAAAGCACGTCTAAAGTGTTCACCGGTCTCAGCCGGCGTTCACGGCGTGATCTGCTCGACGGCATAGATTCCGGGATGCCTGCGGTAATACTCAAATCAAACGACGTGGGCATCGATCTGTATGAACTGCGTTCGATGATAAACGAACGGATCCGCATGTTTCAGGAATCCGACCGCACGCGTATTTACTCCGGCGCTCCGGATGCGGGTTCTGTCGACGAAGAAGTCACGGCGATGCAGACCGCCTCTTACAATATTGAAGCGGAAACGGAGGTAACCGAAACCGCCGAGAGTGAAAATACGCACTCCGAGACGACGAAAGAAAGCACACCGGAGCTCATTCCCGAGGTCCGTACGGACGCACAGCCCGACAACGACGACGGCTCTGTGCATGATGTCTCTGCTCATAATGAAAAATCCATGTCGAACCACTTCACCGTGCCGAAAGGCCCTGCCGACGCTCAACGCAACGCAAGCGAAGAGGACAGAGCGCCTATGAGAACACAACAACCTTCCGTGCACGCCGCAGGATCTGCCGGGGTCAAACGTCCGACCACCAGAGCGGAGTTCAAACGCGAACAGCTTGACAATATCGACGATATCCTCGCCGCTCTTTCCGTGTCGTATCGCACCAAACCGGCGAGCAAAGAAAACGGCGCAGAAAATGAAAAAAAGGAAAACTGACAAAAAAGCTTTTCAAAACGCCGGAAATTGTTGAATAAATCATCCCTGATATGGTTAACATTCAATTGAATGAATACAAAAAGGGTGGTTTGTAATGAAAAAGCTGGCAGCGATAGCGCTCGCCGTGATTGCCGTGAACTGGTTCGTAACAAGCGCCGGGGAACCGGGTCAGGCAAGCGAGATCAGAAAACGCGTCGGCACGGCATTTTCTCAGCTGTATGCCGCCGCAGAAGAAATATGGATGATTGCCGATCGCTGCATAGACGATTTTCTTGAGTCGCGTGAACAAGCCGGCGCCCGCTCTGAAGAAACGGCTGACGGCGAATCGTGCGCCTGATAAATACCATCTTAAGGAAAAAAGCATATGACGGGCTTTAAAAACATTTTACTTGATCTGGACGGGACTTTGACCGATTCATTTCCCGGTATCTCCGCGTCCTTTACATATGCGCTCAACGCACTCGGAGTCGAAATCAGTGACAGAAACGAATTAAGGCGCGTAATAGGACCTCCGCTCGAGGAATCTTTCATGAGCTTTTACGGATTTGACAAAGAAAAAGCCGACGCGGCGGTAAAAAAATACCGCGAATACTACCGCGATCGCGGTATATATGAAAACTCGCTTTATCCGGGCGTTAAAGAAATGCTGATACAGCTGAAGGATGACGGACGCCGGGTCTGTCTGGCGACCTCTAAGCCGCTTCCGTTTGCGCAAAGGATACTTTCAAACTTCAAAGTTGATACATATTTTGATCTGATCGCAGGCAGCGAATTTGACGGCACGCGTTCCGCCAAGGAAGAGGTAGTTCAGTATATTATCGATACGCTCGGTCTTTCGCCCGAGGATACGCTGATGGTAGGCGACCGTCAGTACGACGTTTACGGTGCGGCGGCGTGCGGCATACGCTGCGCGGGCGTGCTGTACGGTTACGGTACCTGTGACGAGCTCAGGAGTGCCGGTGCATACGTACTGTGCCGGACCCCTGCCGACGTCGTTGACGCCGCCCGGCACGGAAAACCCTGACGCCGGCACCGGGCGCAGCAATTTTCAGGCAAAAGAAAATACACGGGGCGGGAAAGCCATCAGAAAGCTTTCCCGCCCTTTTCCGTTTTCTTATTGATAACGCTCTACGGCACGGCAAACATCGGTAACGTCGCCGTCGCCGCTCAGGGGTATGACGTCGTTATTGCACGTCGTTGCAGGCATGATCGCGGTGACGGCGAAATCCTTAACTCTTGCGAATATTTCGCGGATATCACGCATCCACTGACCGGAAAACGTGTGATAATCGGAGGCGACACCGTAGGCTTCTATCCCGAGTTGTCCGGCTATGTAAAGCGCCCGGTAAAGATGGTATTCCTGCGTCACGATTACTATTTTATCCGCACCGAAGACCTCTTTTGCCCTCCGAACGCTCTCATAGGTGGAAAAGCCCTCATGATCCATAAACACGTCGGATGACGGTATGCCCGCATGCACGGCATATTGTTTCATCGCACCTACCTCGTCGTACTCGTCGCTTGCATGGTCGCCGCTCACGAGCAGTTTCGGGGCGGCATCGTTATTATACAGCTCAACCGCACGCCTGAGCCTATCCTCCAGCATCCCGCTCGGAGTACCGTCCTCCCTGACAAGGCAGCCAAGCACCAGAATGCAATCGACTTCCTTCAGCTCCGACGCCTCTTCGGTAGTTATGATCCTTGCCGCTGCCGTATTTTTCACAAAGACGTCAATACAGAAGATCATGACAAGGCCCGCAACTGCAAGCAACGCCGTTGACAGGCACGCCGCCTTTACGAATTTATTCCGACACCTCATATGTATCACCCGTGTCCGGATCATTACGTCTTTTTCTTCTTGCCGACAATTTGTAACAGACCGCCGCCGTCAGTCCTGCCAGTATGATAAAAGATATGATATATTTTTTCATTTTATTTTTCCTTTCCTGTTCAGAGATTCTCATTTTTCAGCGCGTCTATCGGGTTATCCTTCCGTACCTTGCTCATCGAATATATCATGGCCGAGAACACGACCAAAAACACGCTCAGCACCGCGATGCCTATCGCCTGCCACGGGAGCTGATATGACGTCTCGTATCCGCCGGACACGGACAGGTAGATCAGGAACGCAACAACGGCGGATACGGGCAGTCCGAACAAAAGCGCTTTTGATCCGTACAACAGACACTCAAAGTTCATCATCCTATCAAATCCCCGGCGCGTCATACCTACCGATTTTAACATTGCAAACTCCCTGCGCCGCAGCCCGATATTGGTCGATATAGTGTTAAAAACATTTGCCGCGGCGATCAAAGAGATCAGGACGATAAATCCATATGAAAAAACCCGTACAATGCTCACAAAGTTTCTGCTGACCTCAACTCTTTCAGCATAATCGATCAGGTCCTCGGATACGAGCCCGTTCGTGCTCAGAACACGCCTGAGGTTTTCAAAGCTGGCGGCGTGATCTCCCGAAGTCAGAAAGAATTCAAATTGTATCTCATCGTCTCTGACTTCCTCCGGCAGCACATATTCGAACATACTGATAGGATAAATGAGATTTAACGATGCGGGAAGCGTGCTGTCAACATAAAAAGGCGTCTCGGTCACAATTTTTCCGGTGTGGAGCGTATATTCATCAAACGCTTCATCGTACGGTATCTCAATAACGTCCGTATCATCATCCCGGGCAACATACCTCAGGACCTTGTTTCCGTCACCGTCATCGAATTCCCCGTCCAGG
>URSI01000068.1 GCA_900550505.1 uncultured Eubacteriales bacterium | reverse complement strand
CCGGATCAAAGCGCCGGGGTCCCCAAGGAACCCGGATTCGGTGGCCCCCCTGCAAAGAAAGGCGGTACGCCCTGCCGGACAAGCCGGGTACACGGCGGGGCCGAATGGTTCGATTTGGTTCATGAATTTTTAGTGAACTTCTGCAAAGCGGTTGCAATCCCCCGGTAAAAATGGTAACATGGAGCCACAAGGCCGGAGAGGAGCTCCGGCGGACTATGAAGGAGTGATAACTATGGTGAGAGTGATCATGGGCATCAAGGGCACCGGCAAGACCAAGCAGATGATCGAGCTCATTAATTCCGCTGTCCACAGCGAAAACGGCAATGTGGTCTGCATCGAACGCGGGCCCAAGCTGACTTATGATATCCATTACAAGATCCGCCTGGTGGAAGCCAGCCATTATGATATGAGCAACTTCGATTTCCTGAAGGGCTTCATCAGCGGCCTGTACGCCGGCAACTACGACATCACCCATGTCTTTATCGACAGCCTGACCAAGATCGTGGAGGGCGAGCCCGACCTGGAGACCGAGAAGTTCCTGGATTGGCTGAACAACTTCGGTGAGAAGCACAACATCAAGTTCACCATCACCATCAGCGACGACGAATCTCTGGCTTCTGACGGCATCAAGAAGTACTTCTAAGAATTCTGCTCTTTGCACAAAAAACCTGCAGTGCAACAGCGTTTCGTTAACATTTCCCGGTACAGTCACGCCATCAATAGTCCGGGGAGCAACATCACGTTACTGTGCCTGATCGCCAATATCTATGCCTTCGACCTCGCCGCCTGCATCGTCGACGCTGACGCGTACATTGCGGTACATGTCCATGCCGGTGCCGGCAGGTATGAGTTTACCGATGATAACATTTTCCTTCAGACCGAGCAGCGGATCACGTTTTCCCTTGATTGCCGCCTCGGTGAGCACCTTTGTGGTCTCCTGGAATGATGCGGCGGACAGGAACGACTCAGTGGAAAGCGATGCCTTTGTAATACCGAGCAGCATGGGCGTGCCCTCTGCGGGAAGCTTCTCCTGTTCGTCAGGATGCTCCGCGTTGTACTGAGCGATCTTCTCATTTTCCTCAAGGAATTCGGAAATATCCACCGAAGAACCTATAAGGAGCGACGTGTCGCCCGGATCATCAATGCGCAGTCTGCGCGTCATCTGTCTCGCTATGACCTCAATGTGCTTATCGTTGATGTCAACCGCCTGCAGACGGTAAACGCGCTGCGTCTCCTTAATGATATACTCATATACGGCACCGAGTCCGTTTATCCTGAGTATGTCAGCAGGATTTTCGTAGCCCTCTGTGAGACACATTCCCTGATAGGCATAGCCGCCCCCCTCAACTCTGAGGTGCATACCCATCGGTATTACATGCTCGTGCTCCTCGCCCGTCTTTTCGTCGGTTATGATCACAAGCTTGTTCTTCTTGTTTTCATCTATGCGGACCGTACCGCTGCAATCGGCAAGCACCGCCGTCTTTTTGGGCTTTCTTGCCTCAAACAACTCTTCAACTCGCGGAAGACCCTGAGTGATATCGCTTCCGGCAACACCGCCCGAGTGGAATGTACGCATCGTCAGCTGAGTGCCCGGCTCGCCTATGGACTGCGCCGCTATGATGCCGACCGATTCGCCTATGCTGACCGGCTTGCCGCTTGCAAGGTCCGAACCGTAGCAATGAACACAAACGCCGTATTTCGATTTACACGTCAGCACGGACCTGATCTTTACTTCCGTGATTCCGGCAGCGATTATCCTTGCAGCTGCCGCCTCGTCCATCATGGTGTCGGCTTCCACGATGACCTCTCCGGTGGACGGATCCACGACGGGGTCAACGGTAAAGCGACCGACCAGTCTTTCGGCAAACGGCTCTATCATCTCCTTGCCGTCGACTATCTCCCTGACAACGATACCGTCGGTCGAATCACATTTCTCCTCACGAACTATGACCTCCTGCGAAACATCCACAAGACGTCTGGTAAGGTATCCCGAGTCGGCTGTCCTCAGAGCCGTATCCGCAAGTCCTTTACGAGCGCCTCTTGCAGCGGTAAAGTATTCGAGTATTTTCATACCCTCACGGAAATTCGACTTGATAGGCATCTCTATCGTTTTACCGGTTGCAGAAGCGATAAGTCCGCGCATACCGGCAAGCTGTCGTATCTGCTTGGGCGAGCTACGCGCACCGGATACCGCCATCATGTTCAGCGGATTGAAACGCTCAAGATTGCGCTGCAAGGCGTCCGAAACATCCTTTGTCGCCTTATCCCAGACTGCAAGGACCCTCTGGCTCTTTTCAGATTCCGAGAGCAATCCGCGCTGATAGAGCGCCGTTATCTTGTCGACCTGCGCCTCGGCCGCCGCAAGTATCGGTTTTTTCTCCTCCGGTATCGTCATATCGTATACCGAGATCGTTATCGCTCCGCGCGTGGAATATTTATAGCCCTGCGCCTTGATCTTATCAAGCACCTCGACAGTAGTCGTGTTGCCGTGATACTTGATGCACCTGTCGACTATCTTTCCGAGTTCATCGCTGGTCACAGTAAAGTCGACCTCAAGTTTGAACTCGTTTGCCGGATCGCTTCTGTCCACGAATCCGAGATCCTGAGGAATAGGTCTATTGAAGATCATCCTGCCGAGAGTTGTCTCTATTATACCGCTGCGCACCTGACCGTCGATCTCTTTGGTAACACGCACCTTGATCGGAGCATGCAGCCCGAGCAGACCGTTTTCATACGCCATGACAGCCTCGTCGTAATCGCGGAAAGACCCACCCTCACCGGGTTCGCCGGGCTTATCTATCGTCAGATAGAACGAGCCCAAAACCATATCCTGCGTAGGCACGGTCACTGCGTGACCGTGAACCGGCTTTAACAGGTTATTCGCCGAAAGCATAAGGAACCGGCTCTCCGCCTGTGCCTCCGCCGAAAGCGGAACATGAACAGGCATCTGGTCGCCGTCAAAGTCGGCGTTGAAAGCCGTACAAACGAGCGGGTGAAGTTTTATCGCTCTGCCCTCCACGAGCACCGGCTCAAATGCCTGTATGGAAAGTCTGTGGAGCGTAGGCGCGCGGTTGAGCAGCACCGGATGAGACTTGATTACGCTGTCGAGCGCATCCCACACCTCTGCGTTTGCCTTTTCGACCTTTTTCTTTGCGTCCTTTATATTTGTGGATTTGCCTGTCGCCACAAGCGTTTTCATGACAAAAGGCTTGAAGAGCTCGAGTGCCATTTCCTTGGGCAGCCCGCACTGATACAGTTTAAGCTCCGGTCCCACAACTATGACCGAACGACCGGAATAGTCCACGCGCTTGCCGAGCAGGTTCTGTCTGAATCGTCCCTGCTTACCACGCAGCATCTCGGAAAGCGATTTCAGCGGACGGTTGTTCGGTCCGGTCACGGGTCTGCCGCGACGACCGTTATCTATCAGCGCGTCAACGGCCTCCTGAAGCATCCGCTTTTCGTTGCGTATGATTATCTCCGGCGCCTGAAGCTCTATGAGCCTCTTAAGCCTGTTATTGCGGTTGATGACGCGGCGATACAGGTCGTTCAGATCGCTCGTCGCAAATCGGCCGCCATCGAGCTGCACCATAGGTCTGATATCCGGCGGTATAACCGGTATAGCCTCAAGTATCATCCACTCCGGTCTGTTACCGGAAAGTCTGAATGATTCCACCACCTCGAGCCGTTTGATGAACTTTGCCTTGCGCTGTCCCTGCGCGGTCAGCAATTCCTCTTTAAGCTCTTCGGAGAGTTGCTCAAGGTCTATCTCCGCGAGCAGTTCCTTGATGGCCTCAGCACCTATGCCGACGCGGAAATCATCCTCATATTTCTCATAGTAATCACGGTATTCCTTCTCGGTAAGAAGCTGCTTCTTGTGAAGAGGCGTGTCGCCCGGATCAATGACTATATACTGTGCAAAATACAGCACCTTTTCCAGCAGTCTCGGAGAAAGATCCAGCAGCAGCCCCATCCGCGAAGGGATCGCTCTGAAATACCAGATGTGCGACACGGGAGCTGCAAGCTCAACGTGTCCCAGTCTCTCCCGGCGCACCTTGTTCGTCGTTATCTCAACGCCGCACTTTTCGCACACCTTGCCCTTATAGCGGACCCTCTTATACTTTCCGCAATGGCACTCCCAGTCCTTGGTGGGCCCGAAAATGCGTTCACAGAAAAGACCGTCGCGTTCAGGCTTGAGCGTACGATAATTTATCGTCTCGGGTTTTTTGACCTCGCCGTACGACCATGAACGTATTTTTTCGGGTGAAGCTATACCTATCTTAATCGAGGAAAATTCAATATTGTCCATTTGTACAGAACTCCCTTCCGTCAATCGTCGTCTTCATCGGCGAAGTCGGCATCGCCGCCGTCAAAAAAGTCATCCTTGTCCGATTCCTGATCGTCGTCGGCAACTACGCCCTCTTCGTCGTCATACATAAAATCATCCGTGTCGAGCACCTCGGCACCCAGATTATCTATCGAATATTTGCGGTCGTTGTCGACTTCCTCATCGCCGTAGTCCTTGAGCGTGATATCGTTATCGTCCTTATCACGCACACTGACATCGAGTCCCAGTGTCTGAAGCTCCTTGACAAGTACCTTGAACGACGCGGGCACTCCCGGAGTCGGTATGTTCTGGCCCTTTACTATTGCCTCGTATGCCTTGACTCTGCCCTTGATATCGTCCGACTTGACCGTCAGTATCTCCTGAAGCGTATATGCCGCGCCATACGCCTCAAGCGCCCACACTTCCATCTCACCGAAGCGCTGACCGCCGAACTGCGCTTTACCGCCGAGAGGCTGCTGAGTGACCAGCGAATACGGTCCGGTGGAACGTGCGTGTATCTTGTCGTCAACGAGGTGATGCAGCTTAAGGAAGTACATATAACCCACGGTAACGGGATTGTCAAATGCAACGCCGGTCCTTCCGTCATACAGCACCGTTTTCCCGTCATTGCTCAAGCCCGCCATCTCAAGGCACTGCTGTATCTCCGTCTCGTCCGCACCGTCAAAGACAGGCGTCATGATCTTCCACCCGAGCTTCTTTGCGGCGATCCCCAGATGCACCTCAAGCACCTGCCCGATGTTCATACGTGACGGGACGCCCAGAGGATTGAGCACTATATCCAGCGGTGTACCGTCCGGCAGGAACGGCATGTCCTCGGAAGGAAGTATGCGCGATATGACGCCCTTGTTGCCGTGGCGTCCGGCCATTTTATCTCCCACCGATATCTTGCGTTTCTGAGCGACATAAACCCTGACGACCTTGATAACACCGGGCTGGAGCACATCGCAGTCATCACGAGTCAGCGTTTTGACATCGATGACTATACCGGACTCACCGTGCGGGAGCTTCAGAGACGTGTCGCGCACTTCGCGCGCCTTTTCTCCGAAGATCGCGCGCAGCAGCCGCTCTTCCGCGGTAAGCTCCGTCTCGCCCTTTGGTGTGACCTTGCCGACAAGTATGTCGCCGGCATGGACCTCGGCGCCCACGGATATCACGCCGTCTCCGTCAAGGTCACGCAGCGCATCTTCGCCCACATTCGGTATGTCCCTCGTGATCTCTTCCGGACCGAGCTTTGTATCCCTCGATTCGCAGTAATATTCCTCAATGTGTATGGAGGTGTAAACGTCTTCACGAACGAGTCTTTCGTTTATCAGTACGGCGTCCTCATAATTGTAGCCCTCCCACGTCATGAAGCCTATCAGCACGTTTTTGCCGAGAGCTACTTCACCGTGATCGGTGGAGGCACCGTCCGCGATCACGTCGCCTTCCTCCACGCGCTGCCCTTTTTCCACTATGGGGCGCTGGTTTATACACGTACCCTGATTGCTCCGTTTGAACTTCAGCAGCCTGTACGAATCTTTCTCTCCGTTATCCGCACGCACTATGACCTCGTCCGAAACTACGGACTCGACATATCCGCCGCGCTTGCACAGCACGGTAACGCCCGAATCTATCGCCGCGCGGTACTCCATACCGGTCGCAACTATCGGCGACTCTGTTATCATCAGCGGCACAGCCTGCTTCTGCATGTTCGAGCCCATCAGCGCACGGGTGTTGTCATCGTTCTCAAGGAACGGTATCATCGACGTGGCGACGGAAACGAGCATCTTCGGCGAAACGTCCATAAGGTCGAACTGATCCGCTTCAAGTTCTATGATCTCATCTCTCCTGCGACCGACAACTTTTTTCTTGATGAAATATCCGTTCTCGTCGAGCGGTTCGTTCGCCGTTGCTATCGTATATTCGTCCTCGGCATCAGCCGTCAGATAGATCACCTCGTCGGTAACGCGCGAATCACTCTTATCGATCACACGATACGGCGCTTCGATAAACCCGAAGTCATTCACCCTCGCATATGTGGCAAGATACGATATAAGACCTATGTTCGGACCTTCCGGAGTCTCTATCGGACACATTCTGCCGTAATGTGTATAGTGAACGTCTCGGACCTCGAACGATGCGCGATCCCTTGAAAGTCCGCCCGGTCC
>URSI01000067.1 GCA_900550505.1 uncultured Eubacteriales bacterium | reverse complement strand
ACCCGGGCGGTTCGCTGTCGGCTGCCGATATAATTTCATATCTGTATTTTTATAAAATGAACCATTCTGCCGAAACTCCGAATGATCCGGACAGGGACAGGTTTGTCCTTTCCAAAGGACACGCGGCGCCGGCTTTGTACGGTGCGCTCGCGTTGGCGGGATATTTTCCGGTAGAATCGATAAAGACGTTGAGAAAGCCGGACAGCTTCCTTCAGGGGCACCCGAATATGAGAGACGTACCCGGCGTTGATATGTCCACCGGCTCGCTCGGACAGGGAGTATCTGCGGCGTGCGGCATAGCTGCGGCGGGAAAACGCACGGGGCGCACCTATCGCACCTACTGTATAACTGGTGACGGCGAGAGCCAGGAGGGACAGGTCTGGGAAGCGGCAATGTTTGCTTCTCACTATAAATTGTCGGGGCTGACGCTGTTTCTTGACTATAACAATCTGCAGATAGACGGCAAGGTGAGCGATGTCATGGATGTTGCACCGCTCGACAAAAAGTATGAGGCCTTCGGCTGGCATGTTCAGACGATAGACGGACATGATTTTGCGGCAATAGATGCTGCGGTAACTGCTGCCGAGTGGGACGAACGTCCGTCTGTGATCATATGCAATACGATCAAGGGCAAGGGCGTTTCATATATGGAAAATGCTGCCGGATGGCACGGAAAAGCACCGAATGCAGAGGAATATGCGGTGGCGGTTCGTGAACTCGGCGGGGAACTTTGAGACGGACGGGGGCGCAGAAAATGGCTGAAGCGATAAAAAAGGCGACGCGCGTCGGTTACGGCGAGGCGCTCGCGCAACTGGGTGAAAGCTATAAATTCATGGTAATGGACGCCGACCTTTCCGGCTCGACGATGACCTCGCTTTTTGCACGCAAATTTCCGGATAGATTTTTCAACTGCGGGATAGCGGAAGCAAACATGGTGAGTACCGCTGCCGGTATAGCGACAACGGGGGTCCCGGTATTTGTCTCGTCCTTCGCAATGTTTGCCGCCGGGCGCGCTTATGAGCAGATACGCAACAGTGTGGCATATCCCAGACTTAACGTGAAGATAGGCGCGTCACATGCTGGCATAACCGTCGGTGAGGACGGTGCTACACATCAGTTTTGTGAGGATCTGGCGCTGATGCGTTCCATACCGGACATGACGGTGTTTTGTCCTGCCGATGCCGTGCAGGCGGCGGCAGCTACCAAGGCGGCGCTGCTGACGGAAGGTCCCGTGTATCTGAGACTGGGAAGATATGCGGTGCCTGTGATATACGAAGAAGGCAGCGAGTTTGAGCCGGGCCGTGCCGATGTGCTTGCGGACGGCAATGATGTGGCGATATTTGCCACGGGAATAGAAGTTGCTGCGGCGCTTGAGGCGCGAAGGCTTCTGGCATTCGACGGGATTGATGCCGCGGTGATAAATATACACACGATAAAGCCGCTTGATGGTACGGCGGTGGCACATTTCTCTGCCAAATGCGGACGGGTCGTCACTGCGGAGGAGCATTCTGTCATAGGCGGTCTGGGTTCTGCGGTGGCGGAGCTGCTTTGCGAAAGGTGTCCGTCCCCGCTGCTGAGGATAGGGATAGAAGATGTTTTCGGCAAAAGCGGCAGTGCCGGCGAGCTGATAGATTATTACGGTCTGAATGCGCAGGCGATCGCAGAAAAAACGAAGCTGCTTGTGTTGCAGACGCCAAGATCGGTCGAAGGGTGATATTTTTGAAAAAGAATGTACTTGTGCTGTTCGGGGGTGTGTCGAGCGAGCATGCGGTCTCGTGTGTGAGTGCGGCCAATATTTGCTCCCGCATAGATACTGACAGGTTTGAATTGCTGCGTGTAGGTATCACGCGCGACGGCGTGTGGTGGCTGTATACCGGACCGTTTGAGCGGATGAAGGACGAAAGCTGGGAGAAGGACACCGAGAATCTGACTGCGGCGATACTTTCGCCCTGCACGGTCCATCACGGATTGCTTCTCCCGCGGGACGGATGCCGTACGGTGCGCGTAGATGTGATATTTCCGGTATTACACGGCAAAAACGGCGAGGACGGAAGGATACAGGGGCTCGCGGCATTGGCAGGTATCCCGTGTGTGGGTTGCGATACGTATTCGTCGGCGGTCTGCATGAACAAAGCTGCGGCAAAGCTGCTGGCATTTTCCGCCGGGGTAGAGAGCACTCCGTTTTTGCAGTTTACGGCCAAAGAACGCGATCTGGTGTCCGAGACCGTTGCCGCCTCGCTGGAATTCCCCGTGTTTGTCAAGCCGGTGAACGGCGGTTCTTCAATAGGCATTTCAAAGGTCAAAGCTGAAAATGAGCTGGAGACTGCTTTTGATGAGGCGCTTAAGTATGATGATTCGGTCATAATCGAGCAGGGAGTATACGGCAAAGAGATCGAAGTGGCAGTGATGGGCCGTGAAGATCCTGTGGCGTCGGGCTGCGGAGAAATCGTGGCAGGCACTGAGTTTTATGACTATGACAATAAATACGTCGATGACACGGCAAAGCTGTTTATCCCCGCACGTCTGGAACCCGAAACTGCGCAGGCGGTTCGTGACGCGGCATTGCGGGTTTACGGTGCGTTGGGTTGCAAGGGGCTTGCAAGAGTGGACTTTTTCGTTACGGAAGAAAACGAAGTGCTCTTCAACGAAATAAATACACTGCCGGGGTTTACGCCGATAAGTATGTATGCCAAGCTGTTTGAATATGAGGGCATCAGTCAGGAAAAGCTTGTGAACGGTCTGATCGACGCGGAGCTTGAAAAATGAAAAAGGTACCTGTTCTTATCAAAATAGAAACTCTGCGTTCACAGCTCATGAGCGCAGAGGCGGATGACGGCCGTGAAACGGAGGCGCTCAGCTCAACCGGCATAGGCTATTTGCGCAGGACGCGTCAGGGTTACCGGCTCGACATAGGCGCTTCCGATTCGTATACCGTGATAGATACTGCGAGCGGGTGCGTTTCGGTGAGCATAAACGCAGAGGTGTCGTCGGCACTTGTTTTTCGTGAGAACGAAACGTGTACCGGTACATACAGCACGCCGGATCAGCTTTTGCAGGTGATGACGTATACATACAGTGTCAGGGATGATCTGCACGATACGGGCGGCAGTCTGACGCTTGACTACGAGGTCATGCTCGCCGGCAGCGTATGCGAACGCTGCCGTACCACATACACTCCGTGCGCGGTGGACGCGCCGGCACCGGTGAGCTGATATGAGACCGATAATATTGGACGGCTCGACGGGCGCAATGCTTTCACGTATGGGGATGCCGGCCGGTGTCTGTGTCGAAAAATGGGCTGCGGATCATCCTGATACGGTAATAAGACTTCAGCAGGCGTACATAGCCGCGGGCAGCGAAATAGTTTACGCTCCGACCTTCGGCGCCAATGAGGTAACGCTTGCGCGGCATTCGCTTGAAGGCGAAGCCGCAGAACTCAACCGCAGACTGGCGGGAATCACCCGAAAGGCTGCAGAGGGCAGGGCAAAGGTGTTCGGCGACCTTTCGCCGACCGGTGAGATGCTTGAGCCTATGGGCGGGATGACACGTGAACGGCTCACCCGGGTATATGCGGCGCAGGCGGACGCGCTGGAGCCGTTTGTGGACGGATTCGTTTGCGAAACATTCATGTCGCTGGCTGAGCTTAAGTGTGCTTATAACGGTGTCAGGCGCGTCAGCGGTAAGCCTGTGTTTGCCACGATATCAGTAGACGGAAGCGGACGTACCATGTGCGGCGACGCTTTGTTGCCTGCACTCATATCGATGCAGGCGGCAGGCGTCGATGCCTTCGGTGTCAACTGCGTGTCTGAGCTTGACAGACTGGAGCCCGTTATCGCCGAGGCTGTTTCTTTTGCTGCGGTACCGTTTATATTCAAGCCGAACGCCGGGTTGCCGGAGACGGTCGACGGCAAGACGGTGTACGGTATGACGCCGGGTGAGTTTTTTAAGTTTGCGGAGCGGATGCTTGCCGTAGGATGTTCGGTGTTCGGCGGATGCTGCGGCACTTCTCCGGAATTTATAGAGCAGCTCGCGAAGCTCAGGGAACGTGAAGTTCCTTGCGTTACGCATCATGACGCGTCGGAAATAGCCGCTTCGTGCCGAGCGGTGCTGTGTCAGGAGGACTTGGGCATTCGGTATTGTGATACGGTCGAATCACCCGAGGCTGTGACACTTAGTGACGAAAGTGAACTTGCTCAGATTTTTGAAAACGAATTTTTTGCGGCAGAACCGTTGCTGCTTCGTTCACGGGATGCCGGATTGCTGGAATTGGCGGTAAAGGGCTGCGCGGGTCGCCCGATGGTCGAAACAGATGCGCCGATGCAGGGCGCGCTTGCCGGAGCCGTCAGAGCTTAGCACGGCGCGGGGGTTGGAAATGAATGATAAAAAGAGATATTCAACCGCGGCAAGCGGTGCTATGCTGCTGCCGCGTTCAGTGCTTGAGCATCTTAAGGACGCAAGCGCGGACGAGCTGCGGGCGCTGATCTATATATGCGCGTTTGACGGCTGCTATGACGACACGGACGCTTGTGAGACCTGCGGGATCACGGAGTCACAATTGAATTCTGCCGTCAGCTTCTGGCGCGGGACAAAAGTGCTGCGGTTGGGCGATTCGCAGGGCGACATACCGCAGCGCGCTTCGCTTTCGAAGATAAGAACCATGCAGGAGTACGACGCCGAGCTGCTCGCTGACGCAAAAACGAATGATTCGAGCTTTTCGGGTGTTTGCGGTTTTTGTCAGTCGGCGTTCGAGAAGCATACGCTTTCACGCAATGATCTGAATGCGCTGTATTATCTTTATAATTTTGTGGGACTTCCAGCCGAGCTCATTTGCGCGATAATTGAGTATTGCGCAGCGAAGGGAAAGCGTTCGATGCAGTACCTTGTAAAGACTGCGATAGGTCTTTATGAGGAGAACGATATAGATACATACGAAAAATTCGAGCAGTATACCGAGAGACGGCGTACGGTGGACGACGGTGTTTCAAAGCTTCGTAAACTGCTGGGCATCGGCGACCGTGCGCTCACTACGAACGAAAGTCAATTTACCGAGATATGGTTTGCCCAGCGTGAGTATCCTTTTGAACTGGTCCGCTATGCATATGAACTGACAGTGGACAAGCTCGGGAAGTATAACATGAAGTACATGAATGCCATACTTGACAGATGGCACGAAGAAGGGATTGTAACGCTGGAACGCGCCGTAGCCGGTACGGAGGCGTATCGCGCGTCGTCGAAGAGCGACGGCAACGATACTTTTGATTTCGACGAGTTTGCCAAGGTCGCCATGGAACGCAAGCTCTGAACGCACAGGGGCTTTTAAAAATGGAAGTTTTTGAAAAGGTCAATACCGCCTACGCCATGAAGCGTGAGCGCGCATATGAAGAAGCATCGCGCCGTGAAAGCAGTCTTCACGAACGGTTTCCCGAAATTGCAGCCATAGACGGGGAACTCCGTGCGACGGTATCGCAGCTCAGCGCAGCAATAAGACGGGGCGGACCGGATATCCGGTCTCGGATAGAGGCAGTCAAAAAACGCAATCTTGAACTTCAGCAGGAGCGAGCGCGGCTGCTTGAGGCGCGGGGCCTGCCTTCGGATTATACCGAGCCGGTATTTGAATGTGAAGATCTATGGTACCAACCCCGATGGCATCTACGCCATCCCCAAGAGCAGCGTCTTTGACAAAGTGGCGCCCACCACCAAGTATGAGCCAGACCCCAGTGTTCCAAAGGGTACCCTGGTGCTGGATAAGGAGCAGTACGCTTACACCGGCTGGAGCGCCCACACTTATCGATATATTTACGACAAAGACGGCAATCTGTTGGAGAAGCAGGATATGGGGAGCAGCAAATACAGTATGCGCCCCAACCTGTATCACTATAACCCGGCCGACGGCGACCCCAGCACCTGGCCAGACGGCAAGCCGCCGCAGCCCGGCACTGACCCTGGGACAGAGGTTCCTGTGGATCCCAGTACGGAGACCGGAGGGACAGCAGGCCCCGGCACAGAGGGCGGAGCCGTCCCCGGTACCGGAGAAGGGGAGGCTGGGACGGACCAGCCCGCACAGGACCAGCCGGCATCTGAGCAGACGGACGCCGGCGAGAGCGACCAAACCCAGACGGAGGGAGTGAGTGGTGGAGAGCGGCCCTCCAGCCAGGGTGAGGAGGCATCCTCTGGCCAGAATACGGAGGCGGCGACCTGACAGACAGAGAGGAAGAGGACGATGTTCCAAGGATTTTCCCAGGGTGCCATCGATTTTCTGTGGGGCATCCGTTTCAACAACGAGCGAGGTTGGTTTTTAGCCCACAAGGAGGAATTCCTGACTCTGGTGGACGCCCCCATGCGGGCCCTGGCCGCCCAGGCGGGGGGACCGGCCCTGACCGGACCCGAAGAAGTGGCGGAGTCCGTGGCCCTGGGCAACCCCGCTCCTCCCAGGGGCAGCCTGGCCGCCCCCGTGACGGGCGATATCAGTTCCGGGTTCGGCTGGCGGCTTGATCCCCTCAC
>URSI01000066.1 GCA_900550505.1 uncultured Eubacteriales bacterium | reverse complement strand
GTTTTTCTGCGTTGGGTCAAACTTGTATTTATAGCAATATACGCTGGAGGCGTCGGCGGTTTTGCAGCGGAAACGGTATTCGGATATTTTTTGTCCTGACTTTTCTTCCAGCCAGCGGATATGGGCGATAAAAAGCTCGGGGCTCGGAACACCGTGACACACAAGGTCTGCGGTCAGCAGGGTGTCATATTCCTTGCCGAGATATTTTTTCAGGCCGGCTATCTGACACGGCGTTCCCGTGTAGAGGACGCATGTGCCGTTTTTCAGCAGCTTCTCGACATCACGGTATGTCGTGCCCGTATCGCTTTGTACATATTTGGAACCGCGGAAGCCGGGTATCAGCTTCGGATCCGACACCGCTGTCTGCACGGCACGGAAGGCGCCGTTCAGCATGCATCCCACGACGGTTCCGTGATTTTCCAGCACGATATCGGCAAGAGCGGTAAAGACGCCGCCGCTGGAGCTGTCGGAAAGGATTTTTTTGTCCTTATGAACCGCGGCGTATGTTTCAAGCGGTCTTCGGACCTGTACTTTGTTTTCCGTGGGGCAGGTAAGCGCGCACAGACCGCAATCGGTGCATTTTGAAGGGTCGATTTGTGGAAACAAAAAGCCTTCCTCGTCACGGCTCATCGTTATGGCACCGGACGTGCAGATATGCTCGCAGGCGCGGCAGCCGGTGCATTTTTTCATATCGATCAGAACGGTATTCATAAGACGGCATATCCTTCAAGCGCCGCACCGAGAAATTCGGCGGCTTTTTTCCGCTCTTTTTCCAGTACGATGTCGGAAAATTCAAAATCAAGAGGACCTTCGGGCATTCCGGAGGGGGAGCGGTCGTCAGAAAAGCACCCTGACATATTGACATCTGTCAGTAATGAAATGATCCGTTCCGACTGATCCGATGAGTGAGTGTAGTTTCTGCGGAATGTTCTCATTTTCCTGTGGAAAAGCAGTGCGAAAGCCGTCGCATGGAACGAATCCGTGCAGACCAGCTCTGAGCCGTCCAACAGGTCGAGGTATTCCCATGGTCCCCCGCCGGCAAATACGGTGTGCGGCCGTTCACTGAGAGAGCTGTAGTTGCTTGCAAACGCCGTTACGGAAAGACCGTTCCGGATACAGTCATCAATGTATCCCAGGGCAGCCTCGCTCGGCTCGTTCAGAAAGCAGCAGAACACGTAACGCTCTTTCGGGTGCGGTGAAACCGTCGATTTGGCTCGGTACAGCTCCCGCCATCGCTGCGGCGTGAGCTGCAGCACCGGGTCTATTATCCGGGTCGCCGTGCGTCCGGTAAGTTCACCGATTATGCGCACGCCGGAGGTTTCACGGGCGGACAGAAAGCGGAAACCGGCAATGTCTTTTGCAAATCTGCGCTTGTTATAGGAGGCGATGTGATCCGTCCCGAAGCTTGGTGCCCAGGCTATCCTTTTGTCGCTGGGTGCGAATTTCAGAAAATATGAGCTGTTGCGCAAAAACCACGTGCCGTTCCATACCTGGTCACTGCCCGAAAGAAATGCCGAGTATTCATTGCTCCGCGCAATACTATGCATTTGTGAGGATGTAAGACTGACAGAGGTGATATCCTCGTCAACGAACTTCCTGATGCCGGAAAAGTCGCGGTCAGTCATCATCGGCAACGCTTTTTTTCGTTGAGATTGTATCATTCGCATGAACTCTGCCGCATATGCGGGATAAGCGACTGACTTTGACACTGTTTTTAAAAGATAGCACAGCTTCCTCGAAAGCTCGCTGTTATACCGCTGACGAAGCAGTACGCAATCGTAACCGAGCGATCTTACCACCTGCTGAGTTGCATAGCATTGCAGCGCCGAGCCGTAATTATAATCATAGAGGGTCACCTGACCGATCTTGCCCTTCATATTGTCCTCCATGGATGTCAGCGAAGTTTGCCGCCGTGTGTTTGAGCTCTTTCAGGAGTATGCATACATAATAAGTCCTCAGCGCCGCAAGTATGAATTCGGTGATATTCCTCAGTATTGCGAGTGATGACAATGTAAACGTATCCGTCAGTGCCAGTAGGACGAGCCCGGCTATCTGTATGCCGCCTGCCGCGAGGATCGACCACGATGTCTGCCGTTCCTTGCCCATTGCCCCCAGCAGAGGGAACCCGAACATCTGCGCGATAAATGAGAAAAACAACACGGGGATAAGGGTTTGAAGCACCGGCACCGCCGCGAGATACTCGCTGCCGGCGATAACGGTCACCGCCGTATTTGCCAGCCAGAACAACGCAGCGCAGCCTGCCGCCACCACGGGCAGCAGATATGCCGTCAGCCGGAGCACGAGCCTGTGGTTTTTCTTTTCCGCCACGTGCGGATATACGCTTGTGGTTATCGGGTCATACATTGCCTGAACGGCTTGGATAACCTGAAACGCGACGCTCCAATAGGCTATTTGCGCAGGCTCCATTCCGACGACGCCCATAACGAATGTGCTCGTTACCGAAAGTGCGGTGCTTGCAAAGGTAGACACAAAATACACCGTAGCTTCCTTCAGCTCCGCTATCGCTTCACCTATACCGGACAGGGACATCCGGAACCCGAGGCCGCGAACCATATGACGGTTGGTATATACGGCTGCGACGACAGTACCGGTGAGATAGGCTACCGGCACGAGCAACAGCACGTCGTCGTTCCTGACCGTGACAAGTATGAGTACGGCGGACACCAGTTTCGCGATTATGTACCTTGTGGTGACGCCCTCCATCTTTTCCAGCCCGCGATACAGAAAGTCCGGAATGAAGATCTGTGCGGCGGTCGATATATAATACAGGATCGTCAGCAACAGGTGCTCCCTGATAATCTCCACGAAAAGCGACATCGCGGCCAGCAGCAGAACACCGACAAGCGTGAGCAGCAGCTTTGCGGTGTATACAGCCGATATTGTTTTTTCAATAAGCTGTTTGTCGTCCTTGTGCTGGGATATTTTCTTTGTCGCGGAAAAATTGAAGCCGAAATCGAAAAGGAGCGTGAAATACCCCATTACCGGCGTAAGATATGAGATGACGCCGTATGAATCCGGTCCGAGACGCCGCGTGAGCCATGCGGTTATGATGAGCGGCAGCACGAATTTTGCGGCGGTCATTATATAAAGGTAAAAGGTGTTTTTGGCGACCGTGGGTGCTTTCATTGTGTGCTTCCTTTCACGGGCGTTGCGCCTGCGTGCCGTCGGGAGACGCCGGAGGCGCACCTGATCCGGGCGCTGCATTTTCTTCTTCCTGCGGCACCGCGAAAGTGAGAAGTACCCCTATATAATAAGTCATCGAGATGATACTGGTGAAGTTTGCCATTATCATCATCCCGCACAGCAGCAATGATATCATTCGCGGGATGCCGCGGCAGCGGACGGCTACCGAAAGCATGGCGAAGTAATACAGCACGACCCCGAGGATACCGGAGCAATAAAGCATTTCCATCAACCCGGTAAAGTACTCTTCCGGCAGATTGACATATCCGAGCCCGAAGAGAAGCTGACTTCCCTGCATCGGCGATATGTACTTGCTCCAGTAAAGCGTGCGTCCCCAGATGGCGTTATAGCTGTCCTGCGAATACTCTATGGGCGAAAAGATCCTGAGAATCGCAGACCTGAAAAACCCGAACTGCATCATCACGAGAAATACCAGCACAGAGCCGAGCACAAACAGCGAAAGCTTGACAAGCTTTCCGGACAGGTTTGAACGGCGGACCGATTCGAGCAGAAACAGGAACCATATCCCGGCGGTCAGCAGTATACCCATGCCGGAGGTGGTGGCGATCATCCCGGCAGATATGCATATCGCGGCGGGTATGTTCCGCCTGCCGTGAAACAGGCACAGCAACAGCGCCACAAAAGCGTATTGGGTCAGGTGCGACGGCTCAAGAAAGAAAGCCGACGGACGGTAAAGGTTGCCGGTCTCCTGAAACCCCGTAAGTATCGAATCCCTGTAGTACCAGAGGCTGTCAAGGCACAGATCGGGCGCGATGCACGGCAGGTGTATGTTGAAGGTGTAATAAAAAGCCGTTTGCAGCAATGTCAGACCGGACGCTGCGACGGCAACGGTAACGGTACATTTTTTGAGAAATGCGGCATTGACCGCACCCAGAGAAAACGCGAGTATATGGACGATTATGAGCAGCGTCTGTATCATGTTCACCGTTTCTCCGGTGCTTCTTGCCACCACGTACAAAAGGTATATGACAAACGGCAACACGAGCTTTGACACGCGCAACCTGCCGCCGTTTCTGAGGATGTCGCTGAATATCACTGCTGCGGAGTAAAAAGACAAAGCTATTATCAGCGCGGTAGAGACACCGATGCCCACTACGGGCACCTTATACATCATCAGTACCGGCAAAAGGGCAATGAACAGCGCATAGCCCTTTCCCTTTTCGATTGTGAGCTTTGTACCCGTCCGGGCAGCGGCTGCGTTCGTCAATGAAGTTTGTCCTTCCTGCCGGAGACGGTTGCCTCCGCGCGTGTCTTTTACTGGTTTACCGCCAGACCGTAAGCAGCTTTTCCAGCCTTTTGGCCTCTGTCGAAATGTTGAACGGCCCTGCTTCTACGACGTCGCTCCATCCCTCCCGCGCTTCTTCCGGTGTCTGAAGTATCCGTTCAGCCCACATTTGCGGAGAGCCGTTCAGCGGGATGAATTGCAGCAGTTTCCCGGATATTCGCACTTCCTCCGGTATGACGCCTGCGGAGGCAAAGCACGGGAGCCCGGAAGCCTGAGCCTCAACGAGCACGATCCCCAGTCCTTCAAACAGCGAAGGCAACACAAAGCGGTCCATTGCCTGATAAAGCTCGCTCATATCGGTTCTGTGCCCGAGAAATCTGACGCTGCCGGTTATGCCGAGCGCTTTGACCTTTTCTGTCATTTCGTCCTTCATGGCGCCTTCTCCGGCCACGAGCAGGACCGAATCGGGCCGCTTTGCGTTCACCGCCGCAAAGATCTCCAGCAGGAACAACGGATTTTTCTGGATACAGAGCCGCCCCGCGAAGCCTATCACGAGGCTGTCGCCGAGACCCAGCTCGGAGCGCTTTTTCTGCCGGAGCTCCGGCATGAATTGAAATTTCCGCGCTTCAATTGCATTATATATCATTTCTGCGCTTTTGTCACCCGTAAAGTTTCTGCCGAACATAAAAATCCCCGACGCCGGTGAGTTTGTCAGGCGCAGGCACCGCATACCGCTGAGCAGCAGTCTTCCCAGCCTGTGGATAAGCCTGTATGCCTTGCTTTTGTTGGGGACGTCGTTGTTGTGAGAATGCAGCACTATCCGGTATCCCAGTGCTTTGCATATAAGCACTGGAGCGATATGGCACATCGAAAACAGATTGAAATATGCGACCGGGTGGTCCGGCTTTGCGAGCCTTGCCGCTTTGACGGAATCGGACAGAAAGCGAAACGGCGACTTTTTGTAGGAAGTAACGAAATACATTTTGCCGCCGCGCCGGCGGACGCGTTCCTCATATATACACCTGTCACCGTTGATGACATAATCAAACACGCAGGCGTCGCTCATGTGGTCGTTCATATTGAGCAGGAAGCTTTCGATGCCTCCGTAAAGCTCGCCCGCCGCACCGTACACAAGTATTCTCATTCTACGAAACCGCCGGAGCGGTCAGCTCCGCGTCTTCGACCTCCACGCGTCTGCCAAGCTCGGAGGAAAGATACGCCGCGTATACCACCTTCACCGTATCGCTTGCGAGCGCAAATCCCGACCGCGGTTCACGGTCGTACGCTACCGACTCCATGAAATCCTGCATCTCGTTCGTATAACCTCTTATTATCTCATCAGAGATGAACGGTCGGTTCCAGCCTAATTTTGATGGTAGCATCTCGGAGATATAAACGCCGTCCATACCGTCCTCGTCGAGCATGTAACAGCTCATCAGGTCGTTGAGTGTCAGCGTGCAGCTTATCGCGGCGTCGTTGCAATACAGATCGACGTAGTTTTTACTGCCGCCGAGCAGCGTGTCGCACGCTATGACTGCTGCACGGGTACCGTCCGTGAATTCGATGATGCAGGTGCCGGTATCTTCCACATCTATGGGACGTGCGGCTATATGACGGTGCTCGTATTCGCTCAGCGCCGGAGTAACGCGCGCCATATCAGCCATTACGCTTTTCACCGATATTTTTCTGCCGGTGGCGAGCGCCTCCTGCCTTTTCAGCCACAGTATGGCCGAAAGCGGATGAGTGCCGGTGCGTATGAACGTGCCGCCGCCGGTCTTTGACCATTCCCCCGCGACGGCTGAGCTTGAGCCTTTCAGGCTTTCTTCGCCCTTCATGTAAAGTATTCGGCTTTTTTTGGCGACGATTATTTCCGCCGCCTTCAGTATTGCAGGCGCGTACACGAAGTTTTCCGCGTACATAAAGCGTTTGCCGGAGGAAATAACGGCGTTTTCTATGCGCTTGAGGTCCTCAAGACATGATATGTACATTTTTTCCTTCGACACATTTCCCACCGGCAATGCGTCGGCAGCGTTCCCGAAGTACCCGGTCAGTGGTTTTTCGCAGATAACG
>URSI01000065.1 GCA_900550505.1 uncultured Eubacteriales bacterium | reverse complement strand
GAAGATGAAGAGTTAGTAGTTCCTGAGGAAGAAGAATTTGACAGAGTAGCTGCTTACTATAATGAAGTACTAGAAGATTCAGAATAATACTATATGAATAGAGTGGCTTTTGCCACTCTTTAAAACTTGTATAGAGGTTTTTTGATGAACAAAAAGGAGCTGACAGGTGCCGTAACGCGTTTGCTGCAGGAGCCGCTGGAGCAAAACGGATTCGTGCTCTGGGACATTGATTATATAAAGAACCGCGAAGGAGCTCAGCTTGTCATAGACGTGGATGTGCCCGACGGCGCCTCGGGCGGTCTGAGCATGGAGATGCTCACGCGGGCAAACGAGATAATAAACGAACTGATCGACGGCGCAGACCTTATAGACGATGCTTATACACTGGTCGTTCAGAGCGCCGGACTCGTGCGGGAATTGAGGACCGATGCGCATTTGCGGCGGTTCGTCGGGAGCGGGATACCCGTGAACGTGTCGCTTTATGCTCCGCGTGACGGAAAGAAGCAGTATACCGGCACTCTTGCCGGGTTTGACGACGGGACACTGACACTTGACTGCGACGCGAGTGGGGGAGAAGATGCGAAAGTAATCGTATTTGAACGCAAGGCCATCGCTTCTGTCAAGACGGATCTAATAATATGATATAAAGGAATACGAAAATGAACAACGAATTCTATACTGCGCTGGAATTACTCGAAAAGGAGCGCGGGATCCCGAAGGAGTACATGCTTGAGAGAATAGAGGCGGCTCTGATCCGCGCGTTCAAGGGCGAGTTCAGGAGCGATTCCGGTTCACAGCCGGATGTCAGAGTCGAGTTTGATACCGAAAAGCGCACAGTGAGGATGTTCCGGCGCATGACGGTGGTCGATATTGTCGAGGATGACGCTACCCAGATATCGCTGGAGGATGCAAAGAAAATATCAAAGGAGTACCTTCCGGGCGACGTTGTCGAGACGGAGATATCTCCGAGCAAATTCGGGCGCATACCGGCTCAGACGGCAAAGCAGGTCATCATACAGGGGATCAGGGAGCACGAGCGCGGAATGCTGATCAAGGAGTACGAGGACAAGAAAGAGGAGATCGTGTCCGCAGTCGTGGTAAGGATAGATCCCACAACGGATAACATAACTCTCGAAATAGGTAAAAACGAAATGGTGCTCTACCGCCATGAGCAGTCACCGGCAGATGAGCTGGCGGTAGGAGACAGGATAAAGGTATTTGTTACGGAAATAAAGCGTGAAACCAGAGGACCTTCCGTTGTGCTTTCGCGCACACACCCGGGACTTGTCCGACGTCTGTTTGAACTTGAAGTGCCGGAGATAGCGGACGAAAGCGTCCGGATAATGGCGATAGCCCGTGAAGCGGGCAGCAGGACCAAAGTTGCGGTGTATTCGGATAAGCCGGACATCGATCCTATCGGTGCCTGCATAGGACCGAAGGGCACGCGGAAGAACAACATAACACGCGAGCTCAGGGGCGAGAAGATCGACCTGATAAAATACAGTGAAAAGCCGGAGGAATTCATAGCGGCTTCATTGGCGCCGGCGACCGTGCTGAGCGTCACAAGGCTGGGAGACGCCGATAATTCGTATCGTGTGGTCGTTCCGGACGAACAGCTTTCGCTGGCGATAGGACGCTCCGGACAGAATGCAAGACTTGCAGCAAAGCTGGTTGGCGCGAAGATAGATATCAAGTCAAAGAGCGCTCAGGATGCAGAGCAGCTTGACAGCCGGGCGGAGGCAGCGGCAGATGACGCGGAGTAAACCGCAGCGCAAATGCCTCGGCTGCGGGGAAATGAAAGACAAATCGGAGCTCATACGCATAGTGCGAGGCGAAAACGGGCTTTTTATCGATCCTCGCGGAAAGGCAAACGGACGCGGTGCATATGTTTGCCGCAGCACGGGATGCCTTGAAGCCGCGATCCGCAAGCGCAGATTTGAAAAGGCGCTGGGTGTTACTCCGGATGAAACGCTGACGGAAAAGCTGAAATGCATTGTCCGGGAATCCCAGGAGTCTGACCGCGCCGGAGAGAACGGCGTATGAGCGCGGCATCCATGATAGGGATAGCCAGAAAGGCGGGGGCGCTTACGACGGGGCTTGAGTCGGTGCTCCGGGCGATACGGACTCATAAAGCGCTGCTTGTGATCACTGCGGCGGATGCATCGGCAGGGTCACTGAAGACCGTCCGTGACAAGTGTTCGTTTTATGCCGTGAGATGCGAAGGTACTGCTCTCACGAAATCGGAACTCGGACACGCAGCAGGCCGCGGCGAAACTTCGGTAGCGGCATTTACCGAGCTCACTTTCGTCAACGGCTACCTGAAGGCGTGTGAACGTGAGTCGGGAACGACACGTTGAAGTACAAACATTGTTGCATATTCGATATACGCTACATCAAACGAAAGGAGTTGCTCCCGCAGCTCGCAAGATATCGGGGGCAGATCAACGATATTTATGGCAGGACCGGAAAAATACAGGGTGGGTAATCTCGCCAAAGATCTGGGGCTGAAGAACAAGGATGTCATAGAGCTTTTGGCAAAGCACGGTTTTGTATGCAAAAGCTATATGACGCAGCTTGATTCCCCCGAACTCAGCATAGTGTTTGAGCACTATACTCAGGCGCATCAGACGGACATAGCCAAGTTTTTTGAGGAAAACAAGAAGCCGTCGGCGGTCGAGCCTGAGGTCGCTGAGCCCGCTGTCAGCGTGCCTGCGCCTGCTTCCGAGAACACAAAAGAACGGAATGCTGAGCATAAGGAAAAGCCGGCACAGCAGCCCGGTGCAACTCAGCAGCAGCGCCAGAATTCGGGAGAACAGCAGAAGAACCGTCAGAACGCGCCGAACCGTGACAAGCGTTCTCAGGTCAGGATCGTGGATACCAAGGGCGGCGCGGACGTCAACCTTTCCAAATATGATGAAAAGCTTGATATGCTCGTTTCGGAGAAGGACAATTCGGCGCCGTCCAAGCAGAAACAGAACAAGAAAAAACAGTCACATCAGCAATTCGGACGCGATCAGAAAAGGGGCAATGACCGCGGTAACGACCGGGGCAATGACCGCGGGAAAAAGGTTCCGTTCAAGCCCAAGCCGGTCCAGCTCTCCATAACGGTGCCGGAAGAAATAACCGTTTCGGAGCTTGCTTCGCGCATGAAGATCACCGTCGGCGACGTCATCAAGAAGCTGATGACCATGGGCGTTATGGCTACCGTCAACGAGTTGATAGACTTTGAGACAGCTTACTTGGTCGCCGATGAGTTTAAGATCAAGGTGACAAAGGAAGCAGATAAGTCGATAGAAAAGATCCTTATCGATGAGACGGAAGACAAAGAGGAGCAACTCGAGGCGCGTGCGCCCGTCGTAGTGGTCATGGGTCATGTCGACCACGGCAAGACATCCCTTCTCGATGCTATTCGTCATACGAACGTCACACAGGGCGAAGCGGGCGGTATAACGCAGCATATCGGTGCGTACCGCGTGACCGTGCAGGGCAAGGAAATAACCTTCCTTGATACGCCCGGTCATGAGGCTTTTACGGCAATGCGTGCGCGTGGAGCGCAGTGTACGGATATAGCGGTTCTCGTCGTGGCTGCGGACGACGGAATAATGCCGCAGACTATTGAGGCGATAAACCATGCAAAGGCTGCCGGCGTTTCGATAATCGTCGCGATAAACAAAATGGACAGACCCGGCGCAGACCCCGAAACGGTCAAGCAGGAGCTGACAAAATACGACCTTGTGCCCGAGGAGTGGGGCGGCGACGTGATATGCGTTCCCGTATCTGCGCTCAAGCATACAAATATCGACCTCCTGCTTGAAAACATCCTGCTCGTTGCCGAAATGAAGCAGCTCAGAGCCAATCCGTCGAGAGCGGCCAAGGGCGTCGTGATCGAGGCAAGACTCGATAAAGGCAGAGGTGTGGTCGCGACCGTGCTCGTTCAGAACGGTACATTGCACGTCGGAGACGTGGTCATTGCCGGTACTTCCGTCGGTAAAGTGAGGCTGATGACAAACGACAGGGGCGAGCGCGTGAGCGAGGCGGCTCCGTCGGTTCCGGTCGAGATAATGGGGCTTTCGGAAGTTCCCAATGCGGGTGAAAGCTTTAACGCCGTGGCAGACGAGAAGCTTGCAAGAGAGCTGATCGATCAGCGTAAGTTCAAAGAAAAGGAAGAGCAGTTCAAGGTGGCCTCCAAGGTATCTCTCGACGATCTGTTCAACCAGATATCGAGCGGAACGAAGGAGCTGAATATCGTCGTCAAGGCGGACGTTCAGGGCTCTGCGGAAGCCGTCAAGCAGAATCTTGTGAAAGCCTCCAATGAGGAAGTGCGCGTCAATGTTATCCATGCTGCCGTCGGCGGTATAACGGAAAGCGACGTAATGCTCGCCGATGCTTCGAATGCGATCATTGTGGGCTTTAATATACGTCCCGACAAGCAGGTATCGGACTTTGCGGCGTCGCACGGTGTCGATGTACGCACATACCGTGTCATTTACGAATGCCTTGAAGAGATACAGGCGGCTATAAAGGGAATGCTGGCGCCGAAGTATCGCGAGGTGGTCATCGGTCACGCGCAGGTGCGTCAGACGATACATGTTCCGAATGTAGGTACCATAGCCGGCTCATACGTTTCAGACGGCAAGATAACGCGCGGCGCCTTCATAAGGGTGCTTCGTGACAGCGTCGTCATATTTGAAGACAGGATCAGCTCGCTCAAGCGTTTCAAGGACGACGCGCGTGAGGTAGCGCAGGGCTACGAGTGTGGTATCGGACTTGAAAAATTCAACGATATCAAGGAGAACGACGTCCTTGAGGCATATGTGCAGGAGGAGATTGAAAGGTAATGGCCTTCAGGCACGACAGGATCAATGAGCAGGTCATGCGAGTGGCCGGCGAAACGGTGCGCGATATAAAGGATCACAGGGTCAGAAACGCGCTGGTGTCAATAACGGGAGCGCAGGTATCTGCGGATCTTTCGTTTGCCAAGATATATTTTTCCGCACTGCCTGCCGGGCGCAGCGAGACGCTGGACGTTACCGAGGTGACAAAGGGGTTGAATTCCGCCGCCGGATTCGTACGCGGCAGGATAGCGCAGGAACTGAATCTCCGTATAACGCCGAAGCTGACATTCGTGTATGATGAAACGGCCGAGAGCGCTTTCAGGATAACGGAAAAGCTTAGGGAGATATCCGCTGATGAAAAAACTGACGCCTGAGAGCTGTGCGAGAGAGCTGAAGCAGCTTTGCGGCAATATCGTGGTGCTTACGCATATCCATCCGGACGGAGACACGCTGGGCTCGGCGGCTGCTTTGGTGCGTATATTAAGAGCGTTGAAAAAGAACGCCGTTGCGTATGTGGCGGAATCGGTACCGTGGAGATTCAGGTATCTGTCAAGGGAGGGCGTGTTCACCACCGAGCTTCCTTTGGGCGGATTCACCGCCGTTGCGGTGGATGTCGCCGCGCCGTCACAGCTGGGTGATCCGATGCCGGTGGCGCCGGAGCATATAGCTATCGGGATAGATCATCACACCGGTGAAACTCCGGTGGCAGAGCAGATGCTGGTGATGCCGGACAGATCGGCGGCAGGTGAAATAATATATGAACTGTCGGAGCTTCTGGGCGTAGCGCCGGATACCGGTATTGCAGAGGCGCTCTACACCGCGATAGCATCGGACAGCGGGGGGTTTCGGTTTTCTTCCACGAGCCCGCGTACGCACATTATAGCGGCAAAACTGCTTGAGGTCGGTATAGATTTTGCGCAAATAAACCGGCAGATATTCGACACCGTGTCGGACGACCAGTTTGCGCTTGAACGGCTTGCGTATTCGTTGCTGAAGCGTGAGTTTGACGGGAAATGCGCCGTGCTGTGCTTTACTCGCGGCGCGTTGGAGCGAGCGGGAATGGAAAAGCCCGACTACGGAGACATCGCGCAGCTGCCGCGCAGGCTGGAGGGCGTGGAGGTCGGAGTTACGATACGTCCGGACGACTCGGGAGGGTGTCGCGTATCATTTCGCTCCAATAAGTATGTAAATGTTTCCGAGATCGCCTCTGTGTTCGGAGGCGGCGGCCATTATTTCGCAGCGGCGTGCCGGTTTTGCTGTGAGCCTGAGCAGGCGTTGCCTCAGGTGCTTTCGGAAGTGGGGAAACGGCTGTGAAAGCGTCTGTGGTGGTTCTTGACAAGCCGGCGGGCATGACATCGTTTGCAGCGGTAAATGCCGTGAAAAGGCTTTGCGGTGCGTCAAAGGCGGGGCATTGCGGGACGCTCGATCCGGACGCGACAGGCGTGCTGCCCGTTATGCTGGACAACGGAGTAAAGGCATCGGAATACCTTACCGATCATGATAAAAGCTATATTGCCGCCGTTTGCCTCGGCGTCACTACCGACACCGGCGACATCGGCGGTAATGTTTTGAGCCGGTTTGAAGGCACGCTGCCCGATTTTGCCGCTTTTTCCGCGGTGGCTTCGCAGTTTGCGGGCGAACAGCAGCAGACGCCGCCCATGTTCTCTGCTCTGAAGGTCAACGGGCAAAAGCTGGTGGATCTTGCGAGACGCGGCGTGACAGTAGAGCGTGAGAGCAGGCGGATATTCATAAGCTCGATAGAGGCTTTTGAGGAGAACGGAAGGTTCATGCTCAGCGTGGATTGCTCGAGAGGCACATATATCCGGACGCTTTGCCATGATATCGGCGAGGCG
>URSI01000064.1 GCA_900550505.1 uncultured Eubacteriales bacterium | reverse complement strand
TAGTTGATTCGGTCGAGAAGCTCGAGCAGCGCATAGCTCTGGTGAAGAAAGCTCAACAGGAATTTTCACACTACACCCAGGAGCAGGTGGATGCCATCTTCTTTGCAGCAGCCAGCGCCGCTAATAAAATGCGCATACCGCTCGCAAAAATGGCAGTCGAAGAGACGGGTATGGGCGTCGTCGAAGACAAGGTGATAAAGAATCACTACGCTTCGGAATATATTTACAACGCATACAAGGATACCAAGACCTGCGGCGTGCTTGAGGAAGATACGGCTTACGGGATCAAGAAGATCGCTGAGCCCGTCGGAGTGATCGCTGCGGTTATACCTACCACGAACCCGACTTCCACAGCGATATTCAAGACACTTATCTCACTCAAGACGCGCAACGGCATCATCATCAGCCCTCACCCGCGTGCAAAACTGAGCACCATCGCCGCTGCCAAGGTCGTGCTTGAAGCAGCAGTTGCCGCAGGCGCACCTGAGAATATAATCGCATGGATAGATTCTCCTTCACTCGAAATGACCAATCTCGTAATGAAGGAAGCCGACATCATACTTGCCACCGGCGGTCCCGGCATGGTTCATTCAGCCTATTCGAGCGGTAAGCCCGCACTGGGTGTCGGCGCCGGCAATACGCCCGCGATAATCGACGATACTGCCGATATAGTTCTCGCAGTCAATTCAATCATACACTCCAAGACCTTTGACAACGGCATGATATGTGCCTCCGAACAGTCGGTAATAGTGCTGAGCAAGGTTTACAACGCCGTCAAAAAGGAATTCGCATCCCGCGGCTGCTATTTCCTCAACGCCGACGAAACCGAAAAGGTAAGAAAGACCATCATTATAAACAACGCGCTCAACGCCAAGATCGTCGGTCAGAGCGCCTGCAAAATAGCAGAGCTTTCCGGTATAACAGTACCCGCAGGAACGAAGATACTCATCGGTGAGGTTGAAAGCGTGGACCTGTCTGAGGAGTTTGCACACGAAAAGCTTTCGCCAGTGCTTGCGATGTACCGCGCTGCCGACCTTGACGAGGCCTTTGACAAGGCTGAAAGGCTCATCGCCGACGGCGGATACGGGCACACCTCTTCAATATACCTTGATGCGGTCAACGGCAAAGACAAGATCGAAAAATTCAGCGCACGTATGAAGACCTGCCGTATCCTTGTGAACACACCTTCTTCGCAGGGCGGTATAGGCGATCTTTATAACTTCAAGCTTGCTCCTTCGCTGACGCTCGGTTGCGGCACGTGGGGCGGCAACAGCGTTTCCGAAAACGTGGGTGTTAAGCACCTCATCAACATCAAAACGGTCGCCGAAAGGAGAGAGAACATGCTTTGGTTCCGTGCGCCCGAAAAGGTCTATCTCAAGAAGGGCTGCCTGCCCGTTGCGCTCAGTGAGCTCAAGAGCGTTCTCAACAAGAAAAAAGTCTTTATAGTAACAGACAGCTTCCTCTATAAAAACGGATACACGGCGCCTATCACAAACAAGCTTGACGAGATGGGTATAGTTCACACGACATTCTATAACGTCGAGCCCGATCCCACGCTCGCATGCGCAAAAGAAGGCGCAGAACTCATGCGTTCCTTCGAGCCGGACTGCATCATAGCTCTCGGCGGCGGCTCCGCCATGGACGCGGGCAAGATCATGTGGGTGCTTTACGAACATCCGGAAGCAGATTTTATGGATATGGCGATGCGCTTCAGCGACATCCGTAAGCGTGTATATACGTTCCCGAAGATGGGAGAGAAGGCATACTTTATAGCCGTCCCGACATCCGCCGGCACCGGCTCCGAAGTCACCCCGTTTGCCGTCATAACAGACGAAAAGTCCGGGGTCAAGTACCCGCTTGCCGACTACGAGCTCATGCCCGATATGGCCATAGTTGATGCCGATCTGCACATGAGCGCTCCTCGTGGGCTCACCTCAGCCTCCGGTATCGACGCAGTAACGCATTCTCTCGAAGCGTACGCCTCAATGCTGGCAACAGACTTCACGGACGGACTCGCGCTCCGCTCACTCAAGACGGTGTTCGAATATCTGCCCCGCGCCTATGACAACGGTCCCAACGATCCGGTAGCACGTGAAAAGATGGCTAATGCCGCCACCATGGCCGGTATGGCATTTGCGAACGCCTTTCTCGGCGTGTGCCACTCCATGGCGCACAAGCTCGGCGCTTTCCATCATCTGCCCCACGGCGTTGCAAACGCTCTCATGATCGACGAAGTGATACGCTTCAACGCAGTTGAAAAACCTGTCAAGATGGGAACATTCCCGCAGTACGCATATCCGCACACTGCCGCGCGCTACGCAGAGGTCGCCGACTATCTCGGTCTCAAGGGAAAGACCGATGCCGACAAGGTAGAAAGCCTCATTGCCGCGCTCGATGAGCTCAAGGCGAAGGTCGGTATCAAAAAGACTATAGCAGAATACGGTGTGGACGAGAAAGATTTTCTTGCACGTCTCGACGAGATGACCGAGCAGGCGTTTGATGATCAGTGCACCGGCGCTAATCCGCGTTACCCGCTTATGAGCGAGATAAAACAGATGTATCTCAACGCCTATTACGGCACTCACGAAGAAGTATAAGGAGGCTCACCATGAATCTCGACAGAATCATTGCCGTCAGAAATAACAAAACGGTATACCGTGACGGCGTGCACGCCATCAAGGCTTTTGACAGCAGCTTTTCCAAGGCTGACATTCTCAACGAAGCGCTGAACCAGGCGAGAGTTGAAGACACCGGGCTGAACATCCCAAAGGTCGTGGAGATCACCAAGATCGAAGACAGGTGGGCAATAGTGTCGGACTACATCCCGGGTCGTACGCTCGACAGGCTCATGAAGGAGAACCCCGACAAAGCGGACGAATATCTCAACCTCTTTGTTGACCTCCAGCTTGAAATGCACTCCAAAAAAGTTCCGTTGCTCAACAGTCTGCGCGAAAAGATGAATCGCAAGATATCGCAGGCAGATCTTGATGCGACTACAAGATACGATCTGCACACAAGGCTCGAAGCAATGCCCAAGCATGACAAGCTCTGTCACGGCGACTTCAACCCGTCAAACATTATCATTTCCGACGACGGTACGCCGTATATACTCGACTGGTCGCACGCGACACGCGGCAACGCATCTGCGGACGCTGCACGCACCTATCTGCTCTTTTGGCTTGCAGGCGATATCGCCACGGCCGACAAGTATCTCAAACTCTTCTGCACCAAGAGCGATACGGCGAAACAGTACGTTCAGAAATGGATGCCGATAGTCGCTGCCTCGCAGTCGGTCAAAGGCAACGCCAAGGAGCGTGAATTCCTGCTTTCGTGGGTATCGGTAGTTGATTACGAATAAACCGGAGGTAATAAAAATGAAAGTAACCGTATGTATCGGCAGTTCCTGCCACATCAAAGGTTCACGTCAGGTAGTCGAGCAGCTTCAGTACCTGATCGCCCAGAACGGACTGAAGGAAAAAGTTGATCTCGGCGGTACGTTCTGCATGGGCAAATGCCAGCAGGGTGTGTGTGTGACGGTCGATGACGTTTTCCATTCCGTCACTCCGGAAACGACAAAAGAATTCTTTGAGAAAGAGATTCTTGCCAAGGCATAATTTTTCTCAATAAGATCTCCGCAACCGTAATGAGGAGATAAGAAGAACAATCGGAAGGATCGGTGCCTTTAATGCTGACCGAAGGCCTTAAAAGCAAAAAGACCGTTACAGTAGGCGCTGAAAACACCGCGGCGAAAGTGGGGAGCGGAACACTCCCCGTTTTCGCCACGCCCGCCATGGCTACGCTGTGCGAAGCTACCGCGGCAGAGAGCGTAGAGGAGCTGCTCGGAGAGGGCAAGACCTCTGTCGGCACCCTGCTGCGGCTTTCGCATGTTGCTGCAACGCCTGTCGGCATGCAGGTAACATGCGAGAGCGTGCTGACAAAGATCGACGGGAGACGGTTGGTTTTTACGCTCACCGTTTATGATGACGCCGGAGTCGTCGGCGAATGCGAACATGAACGCTTCGTCGTGGATTCGGCGCGTTTTCTTGAAAAAGCGCTGGGAAGGAGAAAGAATACGTCAAATGGCTGAATTTCTCAAACTCAAAAAATCAAATTGCAAAAACTGTTATAAATGCATTCGGAACTGTCCCGTCAAATCCATACGTTTTTCAGCGGGACAGGCCAATATAGTCCCAGAGGAATGTATCCTTTGCGGGCGTTGCTTTGTCGTATGCCCTCAGAACGCCAAAGAAATAGTCAGCGAATTGGAAACGGTGAAGGTACTTATGATGAGCGGCGATCCCGTCATCGCAAGCCTTGCCCCGTCCTTTGTCGCGAATTACAACGGCGCCGGAATAGCTTCTATGCGACAAGCGCTGAAAAAACTGGGATTTGCCGATGCAGAGGAAACGGCAATAGGCGCCAAGCTGGTAAAATCCGAATATGACAGGATGCTCGCTCAGGACGGCAGAGATATTATTATATCCTCATGCTGTCACTCCGTGAACCTCCTGATCCAAAAGCATTTTCCTGATCTGATCTCCTGCCTTGCCGACATCGTGTCTCCCATGCAGGCACACTGCCTTGATATCAAGAGACGAATACCGAATGCCAAGACGGTGTTTATCGGACCGTGCCTTGCCAAAAAAGACGAAGGCGACCGGTATCCCGGTATCGTGGACGCTGTGCTCACATTTGAAGAGCTTACCGAATGGATGGACGAGCAAAATGTCACGATCGAACACGTGGACGAGCCGTCAAACGGCTCTGAAGGTCTTACCAGACTTTTCCCGACTACCGGCGGAATCCTTAAATCTATGAACTGTGACGCTGCAGGCTACAATTACATAGCACTTGATGGTGTTGAAAACTGCATTGCAGCGCTCAACGACATCAGAAACGGTGCGGTCCACAACTGTTTCATAGAGATGTCCGCATGTGCCGGCAGTTGCATAGGCGGTCCGGTAATGGAAAAATATCATCCTTCTCCTCTCAAAGATTTTACGCTCATAAATGCCTATGCAGGTAAAACGGATTTCAAAGTAGATCCCCTGCCCAAGGAAACCATGGCAAAATTAATGCCCAATATACGTGAGGATTTCAATGTTCCCACCGAAGTTGAGATCAAAGAGATACTCGCCAAGATGGGTAAAACAAAGCCGGAAGACGAACTCAATTGCGGTACCTGCGGCTACAATTCGTGCAGAGAAAAAGCTATTGCGGTATACAGAGGCAAAGCCGAAATATCAATGTGCCTGCCGTTCCTGAAAGAACGCGCCGAGAGCTTCTCCGGCAACATCATAAATAACACCCCGAACGGTATCATAGTCCTGAATGAAGACCTTGAAGTACAACAGATAAACCGCTCTGCAATGAACATAATGAACATACGCAACGCAGGCGACGTGCTGGGCGAACCTCTTATACGGATACTTGACCCCAAGGATTTTCTTGAGGTGCTGAATACCGGCAGAGGCATATACAACAAACGTATTTATCTGGCGGAATACAAGCGGTATGTCGAAGAAACTATAATATTCGACCGCTCGTACCGTGTGCTGATGTGTATTATGCGTGACGTGACCGAAGAAGAATCCGAGCGTGAGAAAAAGGAAACAATCAGCCGCCAGACCGTCGAGATCGCAGACAAGGTCGTTGACAAGCAGATGCGTATCGTTCAGGAAATAGCATCACTGCTCGGTGAGACTGCCGCCGAGACGAAGATCGCACTCACAAAGCTCAAGGAGAGCATAGAAAATGAATAATCTCTGCGCCGATATCGGATACAACAGTCTGATAAAATACGGTGAACAGACCTGCGGAGATCATATAGACATAATCGAGCGCGAAGACGACAACTCAAAGGTCATCGTGCTTGCAGATGGTCTGGGCAGCGGTGTCAAGGCAAATATATTATCTACGCTGACTTCTACAATAATATGCACGATGATGGCTGAGGGGATGCGGATAGAAGATTGTGTACGCACGATCGTTTCTACCCTGCCGGTGTGTTCCGAAAGAAAAGTCGCTTACTCGACATTTACGATCATTCGTCTTGTCGACAACGATGAAGCGGAGATAATCGAGTATGATAACCCTCCTGTCATATTGCTGAGGGACGGCAAAAACTGCGAACTCGACCGCAGCACGCAAACAATAGAAGGAAAACTGATCAGCTTTTCACACATCAAACTCCGTGAAAACGATGTGTTCATAGCCATGAGCGACGGTTGCATACACGCCGGCGTAGGGATTGAGCACAATTTCGGTTGGGAACGAAAAGATATCATCGAATACATGGAGCCGCTTTACGACGTAGGGTTCACCGCAAAAACGCTTAATACTATACTGCTTGACGAATGCCGCAGACTGTACGGCGGTCAACCGGGAGACGATACGACGGCGCTCACGATACGGATACGCAAGCGTGAACCGATGAATCTTCTCATCGGACCGCCTTCAAACAGAAACGACTGCAACAAGATGATGGCTCTTTTCTTCTCAAAGGAAGGAAAACATATCGTCTGCGGCGGAACAACATCCACGATCGCAGCACAGTATCTTGGTAAGAAACTCGTACCCAACCTTGATTTTATCGACAAAGATGTACCGCCTACCGCTACCATAGAGGGTGTTGATCTGGTTACGGAAGGTGTCATCACGATAAATAAGGTGCTGACATACGCAAAAGATTACCTCAAGGATAACGAAT
>URSI01000063.1 GCA_900550505.1 uncultured Eubacteriales bacterium | reverse complement strand
TAACGGCATATGCATGAAAACCTGCCGGCGGCGCTTGAAGCCGTGTTGTTTGCCTCCGGCGCTCCCGTAACCACGGACAAGCTTTGCGATATTTTTCAATGCAGCACGCAATCATTGTGCGACGCTGCATCAGAGCTCCAGAAAAAGTACGAAACCGCCGGGATAATGCTGATACAGCTCGAAAGCTCATATCAGCTCTGTACAAAAAGCGACTATGCAGAGGCCGTAAAGCAAGCGCTCGAATTGCGCAGGACCCCGCCTCTTTCGCGCGCTTCGCTCGAAGTGCTGGCGGTGATTGCTTATAACCAGCCCGTTACGCGCTCTTTCATAGAGCAGGTGCGAGGTGTCGATTCATCGTCTATCGTCTCATCACTCACGGATAAGGGACTGATCAGAGAACGCGGCTGTCTTGACGCGCCCGGACATCCTTCGCTTTTCGTGACCACCGATTCGTTCCTGAGGTGCTTCGGGCTGTCTTCGCTTGATGAGCTTCCGGTAACAGGCGAGCTTGTCTGCGATGACGGTCAGCAGATGCTGACAGGGCTTGAAGAACGCGAGGCAGGGTCATGACAGCAGCTGCCGTCTTACTGGTATTGCTGCTGATTCTGATGATCTCGCGCATACGGGTGACAGTCGTATATGACGGTGCCGTGAGGGCTTCGGTTCGGTTCCTTTTTCTGAAGTTTGACATACTTACAGGGAAAAGGAAGAAAAAAAGTGCACCGAAGGATTCGACGCCCTTACCGAAAAAATCCGAAAAACGCAAAGCGACCGACACAAAAAAAGAGCCGATCATCTCTTCTCCCACTGACGTCGCAAAGCTCGTAAAGTTCGTGGTATTCAGAACCGTTCGCCGTTTTGCAAAATATCTGCGTGTAGATAAGTTTAAATTTCACATCACCGTCGCCACTCCGGATGCGGCACGCACCGCGGTGACATACGGTGCGGTCTCGTCTTCGGCGTTTGCGCTGACAGAGGCGCTCAGGCGCTGCAAAATGAAGCGGAACGCACAGCTTGAAGCCGTTGTGATTCCGGATTTTGTTTCTGAAAAAAGCAGCGCCGACATAGATATTGTGCTCTCGATAATGTTGTGGCAGGCGGTCGCGTGTATCATCACCGCCGCAAATGGGTTTGCCCGTTATTATACCGACAAACAACGGAGAATTACAGTAAAGGAAAAATGACTATGGAAGAAATGCCAATGAAAAAAATGATCGAGGCAGCTCTCGAAAACATCCGCAAGGTCGCCGATGCGGACACCGTTATCGGACAGCCCATAGTCCTGCCGGACGGAGTAACGGTCATTCCGTTTTCAAAGGTTTCCGTCGGGTTCGCTTCCGGCGGCAGCGACATCGACTCAAAAGCAACTCCGGGCAAGCAGAAATTTGCAGGCGGCAACGGTGCGGGATTGACGGTTACACCGCTCGGGTTCATTATTGCCGCAAACGGAGACGTAAGGGTGATAGACCTGAACCATCCTGTCGTGCCGGCGGCTTCTTCAGACCCGGTGAACAAAGCGCTCGACATGGTAGACGGCGTGCTGGATCGCGCTCCGGGGCTGATAGACCGGATCAAGGAAATGATCTCAAACGCGGTGAAAGAGTCACGCGAGAAAAAGAAAGAGTGCGAAGATAACTCCGAAAATCAGGACTGATAATACGTCAGGAAATACAAATTAACACTGCGGTCCGTCGTTGCCGTCATCTTGGCGTCCCCGCTCACATATTATTTATCGACTATAAAAATATGAGCGGAGGAATACGGATGAAAAAAGCCGCCTTTGTGATATCGATGCTCGCCCTGTATATCTCGTTTTTGCCGCTGTTTACCGATGCGACGGCATACAAGCCCGTGTCGCTTCCGGAGACCGGCGGGATATCGGCGGCATATACCGCACAGCTCGATGTTTCTGCCAAGCACGCAATACTTATGTGCGAAGACGGCACGGTGCTGTTTGAAAAAGACGCTGACACAGCCGCAGAACCGGCAAGCACCACAAAGATAATGACCGCACTCGTGGCGCTTGAAAAGCTCGGGAGCGATACGGTAGTGACCGTACCGCGTGAGGCGGTAGGCATAGAGGGCTCGTCAGTCTACCTTAAAGAAGGCGAAAAGCTGACGGTCCGTGAGCTTTTGCAGTGCCTTTTGCTTGAATCGGGCAACGATGCCGCTGTCGCGCTCGCAGTGGCTTCATGCGGCAGCGTGAAGGAATTTGTAGAGCTCATGAACACGAGGGCAAAGGCGCTGGGACTGAAAACCACTCATTTTGAAAATCCTCACGGACTGAGCAGCGAAGGACATCTGACCACCGCGCGTGAGCTTGCCGTTATCGCACGTGAAGCACTCTCAAATGAGCTTTTGCGAGAGGTCTTCTCTACAAAACGCGCTGCAGTGACCGGATACGGCGGTGATAACGGAAGACTGCTGATAAACCATAATAAGCTGCTTACCCTTTACGATGACGCGATAGGCGTCAAGACCGGGTACACGCGATCGAGCGGGCGGACGCTCGTGGGTGCCGCTCAAAGAGACGGGCTTACGCTTATAGCTGTCACGCTGAACGCACCGGACGACTGGAACGACCAGATATGTATGTTTGAATACGGGTTTTCCGGTTTCAAGCTCCTTGAAGCCGCAACGCCCGGAGAAATAGAGCTGAACGTCTCTGTTGTCGGCGGAACGGACGACGAGCTGACAGCCTCAAATATTTCACCCGTCACCGTTACTGTCCCTGTCGGATCGGTCGTGAGGATAAGCACCGCCGCACCGCAATTCGTATATGCGCCGGTGACAAAGGGCGATTTTATATGCGACGCCGTGGTATATGCAGGCGACGGCTTGGATATGAAGCCGATAGCGACGGTCCCCCTTGTCGCCATGCAGGATGTTCAGAGGAAAAAGCTCAGTTTTTGGGAAAGGCTCTTTGGTACGCGCGATGGATGAAAACGGCATAAAGCTGCAAAAATATATCGCCCAGTCCGGCATTTGCTCACGCCGCAGTGCGGAACAGGCAATACTCAAGGGCGAAGTGACCGTAAACGGTGTTGCAGCGATGCTCGGTTCCCGTGTTACAGGTAACGAAAACATACTGTACCGCGGGATACCGGTAACGACCGAAGACAAGGTATATTATATACTGAACAAGCCGGTAGGCGTCATATGCACCATGAAGGAGCAGTTCGGCCGAAGGGCGCTGCCTGAGCTTACGGCTAAAATAAAAGAACGGGTATATCCCGTAGGAAGACTGGACATGGATTCCGAGGGACTTCTCATCCTTACGAACGACGGGGCGCTGACACTCCGGCTGACACATCCGCGATATCATACACAGAAAACATATATCGTCACGGTCAGGGGTGAGCAAGGCGAACATATCACCGGCGAACAGGCAATGAAATTGCTCGCCTCCGTCCGTGAGCTGGACGGCGAACCGCTTAAGCCGGTGGAGCTGCAGCTGCGCGCCGACGACCAACGGTGCATAGTGATGGAAGTGAAGCTGACCGAAGGGAAAAACCGGCAGATAAGGCGTATGTGCGCAGCGGCAGGTCTCGAGGTGCTGGCTTTGAGACGAACGGCTGTCGGGCGGCTGACGCTCGGAGGACTTGCGCCGGGAGAATACCGCAGGCTTGACAAGTCGGAACTGCCGCTGCTCGAATGGCAATCAGAAGAAACGGAACGTGTGAAATGATAAAAATTACACCCATAGCGGAGCTTGAGGAGAAACGAAGCTTTGCTCAGGTATGTGCTTGCGTGGACGAGCTTCATCCCGATGCGCCGATGTACGGGATACTTATTGACGACCGGAAAAGCGGGCTCTGCCAGTTCCGCACATCGGAGCCGGGAGAGATACTCCTGCTGCGCAGCGCGGTCGGTGTGGTCGACCCTCAGTCGCTTGTTCTGGCCTTAAGGGGCGCGCTCTTTTTTATGGACAAACTGGGGATAAAGGAAGTCGTTTGTCTCGACAGCCACTGCCGGACGGTGGCTCAGGCTGTTGGGTTCTGCCAAAACAAACTCCCTCTTGAAGGATTTTTTGAAAGGAAATGCGGTTTCTCCGCAGACAGCAAGCTATAATGACAAGCAAACAAAGGGCATATCTAAGAGGGCTCGCCAACGGTGCCGACACGATACTCACGGTGGGCAAGAACGGCATAAATCACAATGTTTCCGCCGAGACCGACGCGGCGCTCGAGGCACATGAACTTATAAAAGGCCGTGTGCTTGAAAACTCTCCCATCTCGGCACGTGAGGCCGCCGAGGCATTGGCAGAGGAAAACCGTGCAGAGGTCGTACAGGTGATAGGCACGCGGTTCGTACTTTACCGTCCGTCAAAAAAGCCGGTCATCACGCTTCCGCAGTGAACGATATGAAAACGTCTTCAGCGGCAACACCGCCGGCAGCATGCGGCATGCAGTCTGCGAAGCTGCAAAATGATCGGGAAACACTCCGGATCGGACTATACGGCGGCACATTTGACCCGCCGCACATAGGGCACGTCAGGTTGGCTGAAGCTTTTTACAATGAAATAAAACCGGCGCGCTTCTATATAGTTCCCGACTATCTGCCGCCACACAAAGCGCTTGCGGATAAAAGCGCGTCCGCCGAACAACGATGCGAAATGTGCCGTATTGCTTTTGAAGGGATAGGAGAAGTCTCAAGTTGGGAAACAGATCAACACAGGACCTCGTATACGGTCGAAACCGTATCCCATTTTTCACGATTGTTTCCCGGGAGCGAAATACTCCTTCTCGTCGGCGACGACATGATATCCACCTTTACACGATGGTACAAATACCAAGAGATATTGCGTTCCTGCACTCTCGTAGCTGCCGACAGATCGGGGATAGGTGCCGAAGCACTCGACAAACTGTGCCGCACACTCGAGCTGGAAGAGCGTGACGCTAAAATAATACGCCTGAGAGCCGAGCCGATAGTCGTGTCCTCATCGCAGATCCGTCAGAACTGCGCCGAAGGCACCGGACTTGCAGGACTCGTGACCGACGGAGTTGCAAAATATATCACGGAGAACGGTCTGTATGAGTAAGTATGATTTTGAAAAATTCTATACCTATGTCCCGCGGAAGCGCATCGTACACACCATGGGGACGGAGAGAAGCTGTATTGTCATTTCGGAGCGTCATTATCCGGGCATAGATGCCGACGAGCTGAGATGCGCGGCGATCTTGCACGATATAACAAAATACCACACATACGAAGAACACGTAGCTATCTGCCGTGAACATGAAGTCGAGCTCGGGAACACCGAAAAGCGCTCTTACAGAGTCCTGCATCAGCTTACAGGGTCTCTGCTTGCCGCGGACTACGGTGCCTCTCCCGAAGCGTGCGCCGCGATAAGGTGTCACACGACCGGCAAGGCCGATATGAACGCGCTCGAAAAGACACTGATGTTTGCGGATTATATTGAGCCTTCCCGCAGCTATGACGGCGTTGCGGAGCTGCGCTCCTACTATTACCGCCTGTGCGACCTGAATGATCCGTTCGCGGTGGAAAAATCGCTCGCTTTCGCGATAGGGCTTACCATTACGGAGGTGCTCGACCGCGGAGACATAATACATCCCGATTCCATCAATGCGAGGAATTTTCTCATATCACAGTGTTCCACGCGATGATGCCATACAGAATGAATACTGAAACGAAAAGGAAAACAGATGGAAAAGCATGAAAAAGCAGCGCGCGAAAAGGCGCGTGCGACCGCGCTCCGCGCGGCACAGATACTCGATTCAAAAAAAGGCTCCGGGATAACTCTCATTGAGCTTACCGACGAGACGATAATAACCGATTATTTTGTCATTGCAAACGGCTCCTCTGCGACTCAGGTCAGGACTCTGGCGGAGGAAGTCGAATTCAGGCTCGGACAGGAGGGTATCTCTCCGCTCCACATCGAGGGCACCGACCGTTCCGGTTGGATACTTCTCGACTACGGCAACGTGATCGTCCACGTGTTCACCCGCGAAGCAAGAGAGTTTTACAAGCTGGAACGACTGTGGGATCAGGGCAAAGTCACACATTATGAGCCGCCGGAGCACGACGGTGCCGTTGAAAAAACATCTGACTCATCCGTGAGCGATAATACCCAAGACCAGATTCACTGAAACATCGAAAACTGAATTCGGTAAAGAGAGGCAGCAACGAAAGTGAAATACGATTACAAGCAGATAGAGTCCAAATGGCAGAAAAAGTGGGAAGACTCAGGGATCTTCCACGCTTCAAACGATTATTCGCGTCCCAAATATTATGCGTTGGTCGAATTTCCCTACCCTTCGGGCGCGGGGCTCCACGTCGGTCACCCAAGATCGTATACGGCGCTTGACATCATAGCCAGAAAGCGCAGGATGCAGGGATACAACGTGCTTTTCCCCATGGGGTGGGATGCCTTCGGTCTGCCTACGGAAAACTATGCCATACAGCACCACATACATCCGGCGATAGTCACAAAGCAGAATGAAAACCGGTTTCGCGAACAGCTCAAAGCGCTCGGGCTCTCTTTCGACTGGACAAGGGAGATAGATACGACCGATCCTTCATATTACAAGTGGACGCAGTGGATATTTCTCCAGCTCTTCAAAAAGGGTCTGGCTTATAAAAAGGAAATGGCCGTCAACTGGTGCACCTCCTGTAAAGTGGTGCTTGCGAACGAGGAAGTGGTAAACGGCACCTGCGAGCGCTGCCACAGCGAGGTCATAAGAAAAGTCAAGAGTCAGTGGATGCTCAAAATAACCGAATATGCCGACAGGCTGATCGACGATCTTTCCGACGTGGACTACATCGAGCGTGTCAAAACCGCCGAGATAAACTGGATAGGTCGCTCA
>URSI01000062.1 GCA_900550505.1 uncultured Eubacteriales bacterium | reverse complement strand
CGATGTGCCGCCGGCGATCGTGCTTGCCGTGATAAAAACCGAAAGCTCATTTGATCCGAAAGCTGTTTCACATGCAGGCGCCAGAGGATTGATGCAGCTTATGCCCGACACGGACCTGTGGCTGAGCCTGTATTATATAGATACGGATGAAAGCTATGATATTTTCGATCCCGAAACCAATATTCGTTTCGGTGTGTGCTACCTCTCAATAGCATATAAGCGTTACGGGGACTGGAAAACGGCGTGGGCGTCTTATAATGCGGGGATTTCACGCGTCGATGCGTGGCTTGAAGACAGCCGGTATTCCGACGACGGAAAAACGCTGAAACATATACCATATCCGGAAACCGCCGAATATGTTGAAAAAGTCGGCAAAGCAGCCGAAAAATACAGTGAGCTGTACTATGGCGGCAATATAAAACCGCCTTCGTACTGCGAAAAGGAAGGCGAACAAAATGACGAACGAACAAGCAAAGCAGCTGACCTATAAGCCGCGTTGTGCCTACTCAAAAAAAGACGAAAAGGAAAATGCATTCAATTACTGCATCGGTTACCGTAAATTTATTGATACCGCCAAAACGGAACGTGAGGCGGTTGACTGGGCGATAGAATTCGCAACCAGCTCCGGCTTCGTACCGTTCGATCGCCACGCAAAATATAAGTGCGGCGACCGCGTATATTATAACAACAGGGGCAAAAGTATTTTTCTTGCAATAGTGGGCGAAGACCTCTCACGCGGTGCCAACCTCATAATGGCTCATACTGATTCGCCGCGAATAGACCTGAAGCAGCGTCCGCTGTATGAAGACGGCGGCATAAGTTACTTCAAAACGCACTATTACGGCGGACTGAAAAAATACCAGTGGACGGCACTGCCGCTGTCGTTGCACGGTGTGGTGATCGACTCAAAAGGGACAAAGCATCAGATACGGCTCGGTGAAGATGATGACGAGCCGGTGTTCTATATCAGTGATCTTATGCCGCATATCGGCAAGGATCAGTATGCCCGTACGCTCTCGAACGGCATAGAAGGCGAAGAACTGAATATCATCAACGGTTCCGTTCCGCTCAGTGACGATGGCGAAGAACTCGTAAAGCTGAATGTTCTGTCGTTGCTCCATGAAAAATACGGTATCTGCGAAAAAGACCTGATAAACGCAGAGCTGAGCGCCGTTCCGTGCATCAAATCACGCGAGGTAGGATTTGACCGCGGAATGATAGCGGCATACGGTCACGATGACCGGGTGTGCGCATATCCTGCCGTAACGGCGCTTATCGATTCAAATACGCTCGCACGCACGGCAGTAGCAGTATTTGCGGACAAAGAGGAGATCGGCAGCGAAGGTGTGACCGGCGTCCGCTCCGCCGCGCTGAAGAATTTCCTGTCAGACCTTTGCAATTGTTGCGGCGCAAATTTCAGTGATTTTTGCGAAAATTCGTTTTGTCTCTCTGCAGACGTAGGCGGTGCCTTCGACCCCACTTTTGCCTCGGCATATGATCCGCGCAACAGCGCATACATCAATAAAGGTGTTTGCGTTACGAAATATACAGGCTCACGCGGCAAATCCGGCACATCAGACGCTTCCGCGGAGCTCGTTGCACGGCTCACACGGCTGCTCGACGCGAATGATGTCGTATGGCAGACCGGCGAATACGGCAAGGTCGACCAGGGCGGCGCCGGGACGGTGGCTTCCGAGATCGCGATGCTGAATATAGACGTTATTGACTTTGGGGTACCGTTGCTCTCGATGCACTCACCGGTAGAGCTCGCCTCAAAAGCCGATATCTACGAAACATATCTCGGATGCCGGGCATTCTTTGAAAAAATGGGAGACGGAAAATGCCGATAAAAATACCTCAGAATCTGCCCGCAGCCCAGCTGCTCGAAAAAGAAAACATATTTGTGATGAGCGAAGAGCGAGCGTCATCACAGGATATACGTCCGTTGAAGATAGCTATACTCAACCTGATGCCAAAAAAAATAGTTACCGAAACACAATTTTTGCGGCTACTGGCAAACACCCCGCTCCAAATCGATGTCACACTACTTTACACCGAAACCCACAAACCTAAAAATACACCTATGGAGCACCTCAAAAGCTTTTACAAAACTTTTGAAGATGTCAAAGCGCAAAAGTTCGACGGTCTCATAATCACCGGCGCTCCCGTGGAGACACTGGAATTTGAACAGGTTAATTACTGGGATGAGCTGTGCGGTATAATGGACTGGGCAAAAACGAACGTTTATTCCACAATGTATATATGCTGGGGTGCACAAGCCGGACTTTATCATAACCACGGCATCGGAAAAACAGCAGTGCCCCAAAAAATATCCGGGATTTTTCGTCACGCCGTGCTGGTACCGTCACACCCGCTCGTTCGCGGATTTGACGAAAGATTTTACGCTCCGCACTCCCGATATACTGAAATATCGGTGGACGACGTGACATCCTGCGTAGACCTTATCCCGCTTGCGATCTCTGACGAAGCCGGAATATATCTTATTTGTTCAAAAAACGGCAGAGAGGTCTACGTCACCGGCCATGCGGAATACGACCTTGAAACGCTCTCGGATGAGTACAATCGCGATATCAGCCGTAACGAGCCTATAGAAATACCAAAGAACTACTTTCCTGAGGACAACCCCCTGCTGCCGCCGCTCAACCTCTGGCGAGCACATGCAAACCTGCTTTTCGGAAACTGGCTCAATTACTATGTATACCAGCAGACCCCATTCAACATTGAAGACATAAAATAAAGCCTGTGCGTCGGTCTTCTGAACAAGACGCACAGCGTGGGGAAGCAACTTCCTAATGATGATCCTTATGTCATCCTTCTGATTGTTACTAAATATGATGAATGACCGAAAGATGTAAGACACAATTCCGTTATGCGCTGTACTCACGGCAAGATGAACGGAAAATTTGCGGAGGTTCTGTATGGTCAGAGAAATCAAAGAAAATGAACGAGACGAATTGCTGGCTTTGTATTTATGTTTACATGAGAAATTTATGCCGGAAACGACCGAACGGTTGAAAAATACATGGGAAACGATCCTGAAAGATAACGATTATCACATTATCGTAAATGAGGTTGGCAATAAAATAGTGTCCTCTTGTACCTGCGTAATCATCCCAAATCTGACGAGAGGCGTCAGGCCGTACGCATTGATCGAAAATGTTGTCACCCATGAGGATTACCGTAATAAGGGATATGCGACGGAATGTCTGGATCATGCAAAAAAAATTGCGGAAAATGATAATTGTTACAAAATGATGCTGCTTACCGGCTCAAAAGAAGTTTCAACACTTGAATTCTATCGTAACGCAGGCTATAACAGCAGTGATAAAACAGCTTTTGTTCAATGGCTTGAATAGGCTTGATCTTCTCGGCGTTTATTGAGAACTTCAGAATGAAAAATCATACCGGTAAGGTTATGATCGCCGGTATAACGGATGTTGGATTGTGACACCGAAATTCAAGGAAGCATTGGTTGTGACACCTCTATCAAAAATGAAAGTCCGCACCTCTTTTAGGGTGCGGACTTTTCTCATCCACGCATTTTCTGCACAGCATCCTTTAATTTGCAGCACCTCGACGGCTGCGCGTTTTATTGACACAGCCAAGCGGGGAAAGGCGTGGTCACTGCTAGCGGATAGCGTCCACAGCCTCTACAGTAGCTCTAAGGTCAGCCTCGATCGCTTCAAGATATTTCTCAGCCGAAGACACGAGAGTGTTGTTCTTGGAGCCTATCAGGTTTGTGTAAAGATAAAGCGCAGAGCCCCAATCATAGATCGCGCTGAGGTCATATGTGCGGTTCTTCGATATGATGTCAAGCATTTCGGGCGAGTCGTCGTCATTGAATCGCTTGTTCTTCAGCGTGACCTCATAATATTCATCCGTCACCATCTCGCGACCGTAATATGCCATTGCCTCCATTGCAAACAAGGTGAGCGGCAGATCATCGTTCTCGACAACGGATATCGGTATCGTAGCAACAGTGCACGAATATATGTTCCCGTGTGATGAATACTCCTCCTGAAGCTCATCCACCTTCGGCATGGGAAGTATACCGTAACGTATATCGGCATTTCTCATATGTTCGGTGTCGACCTCTGCAAGATGGCAGGGCATGAACAACGCGTGTCCGTTGGAGAAAATGGACTTCTGGACACCGTATATGCCGCTCGTCCATGAGCCGTGAAGATCAGCCACTCCTACATAAGCCTCATCAAGGAGCAAATCAAAGACCTCCGCGAACACGGCAACATTTCTCGCGTCAAGTATTCTCATCAAAGGAGTATCGTCTTCGTCCTTTGCAACCATAGACTGTGCGCATCCGCCCATGAATGCGACGCCGTCATACGACTGCACCACCATGCCCCACGTATCATCCGTCTCGGCAGTGAAATCCATCTGGTTCCCGACCAGTTTGGTCGCCTGTTTCGCACTCTGATGCATAAGGTCAAGTGTCCACCTGTCGTCGCGGACCGCCTGGTACAAGTCCTCTATGCCGTTCTCGGTCACGATATCCTTGTTGAAGAAAACAGCCCAAGTAGCGGCGTTGTCAGTTACACAAATGTCACCGGTGGCAAAAAAGTTGACGCCGTGTATGGAAAGATCACGCACCGCAGCTTGGTCCCACCACTCGGCAGTGAGGTCAAGATAATCAACCCCCGCAAGCGCGTTCGCCTGGTTCAGGTCATAAAGTTTGCCGTCACTGGCGAGAGATGTTGCCAGACGATGTATCGCGGTCGCAGCTATCTGATACTCACTGCCTCCGTTGTCGACATTGTTCGTAACGGCAGTTACTACCTCGGAAAAGTCCTTCTTGTTGTCAACGCGGATTTCTATCCCGTATTTTTCTTTAATGATCGCATTTCTTTCGAAAGTAGCATCATTTACAGGTTCGTCGTTTGTCTCCGTCGGCGCCCACTCTGCCGCGCCGAACGTTCCTTCGTTGCCGACCGCACAAATGGTGACCGTTCGACCACCCCAGTTCATATCAGGCAACTTGAGCCCAACGGTCTCACCATAGCTAGTCGTCGAAGAAACCGTCTGTTTGGATTCTGCCTCATCCGGTTGACATGCCGCAAGCAACCCGACCCCAAGCACAGCGATGAGTGCAAAAGCGATGACTCTAAGCTTGCTCATTTTAACCTCCCTGACTTGATTTTATAGTTACTACGGTAAAACTATTTCAGCGAATTTATAGCCTCCACAGTCGCGTCTCTTGCTTCCTCCATTGCAGCCTTTGCGGCGTCGGCAGATGACTGAAGTGTATTGGTTCTGCCAAGGAGCTGATTGGTGTAAAGGTACAAAGCCTGACCCCAATCGTGTATCATCGAAAGCTCATATGTTCTGTTGTTTGTAATGATATCAAGCATTTCGGGCGAATCGTTGTCGGTAAAGCGTTTGTTTTTCAATGTTACTTCGTAGTATTCGTCCTTGACCATCTGGCTACCGTAATAAGCCATGGCTTCCATGGCGAACGTGGTAACTGGGAGCTTATCAACTACCGATATCGGCACGGAGACAACTGTCAGGTGATAGATAGTGGCAGAAGAAGAGTACCCCTCCATATTTTCATCGGATTTAGGCATAGGCAATATGCCATAATGTATATCTGCTTCTCTCATAGCCTGGCTGTCAACATCACCGAGACTCGAAAAATAGAACAGCGAGTGTCCGTTGGTGAATATACTTGTGGCAGTCCCGTAAACACCACTGTCCCAAGCGCCGAAATAATCCGCCACCGCCGTACAAGACGCATCGGTAAGCAAATCAAACACCTTTGAGAACGCATTAAGGTTTGCACCGCTGGTTATACGGAACTGGGGAATATCGTTTTCGTCCTTCATGGTCATAGGCTGACCGGCGCCGAGCATCGCAGCCACAGCGTCATATGTGGTCGCCATAAGCCCCCATGTATCATCGGTATCCTCCGTGAAATCCATCTGATTCCCGCTCAGCGTCACAGCTTCTTTTGCAAGCGAGTGCATTTTATCCAAGGTCCATTTCTGGTCACGCACGACTTGGAAAAGGTCCTCCATTCCCTTATCGCTCACGATATCCTTGTTAAAGTAAACAGCCCATGTTGATGTGTCATCTGTCACGCAAATATCACCCGTGGCATAAAACAGCGAATTTGCTATCGAAAGATCGCGCCGTGCAGGCTGATCCCACCATTTTTGTGACAGATCCAAATATTCATCGCCTACATAATCGTTTATTGTATTAAGGTCATACAGCATTCCTTGGCTGGCACTCGCCATCGCAAGATAATGCACCGCTCCCGCGGCGATATCAAAATCTCCCAGCGTTGTGTTCACTTCAGACGCGATCGCATCAGTTATCTTGTCATAACCATCTCTGTACAATACGGCAATATTTATACCGTATTTATCTTTTATAAGTGCGTTTCGCTCATATGTAGCGTCGTTTACCGGTTCGTCAGTCAACTCTTCCGGAGCCCATTGCGAAATATGATATCCAGGGTTACTTTGATCGCCAAATGCGAGAACAGTTACTGTCTCACCGCCCCAGTTTTTGTCCGGGAGCAAACAACCTGTCACATCTCCATTTGATGCAGTAGCAGAGTTGTTTAACGATTCATCGTCGTCTTCACTACACGATACCGCGCAAAGAGCAAACAACAGCACTGCCATTACCGCTGCGACAAACTTAAGTGTACGTAATTTCATGACCTGCCTCCACATATGTATTTGATAATATATATTAACGTCGCAAAACACGACGGAATTATTCAAATGCTTTTATTGCCTCAACAGCAGCGTCTCTGTCGACCTCCATCTTAGGAAGATATGTGTCCGCTG
>URSI01000061.1 GCA_900550505.1 uncultured Eubacteriales bacterium | reverse complement strand
ATGAACTGCTCGTGTATCAGCTCGGTGCCCGTACGGTGCGTGAGGGTTCGCGCTCGCTCGGCGCGCCTGCTTTTACTCTTCGGAACAGCGGAGCGGCGGGGTTTTTCAGGTCGCTGCCGTTCAAACTTACCGGCGCTCAGGAGCGGTGTGTCAAGGAACTGTTCTCGGATCTCGGCAGAGATGTACCCATGTCGCGCCTCCTTCAGGGCGACGTCGGCAGCGGCAAGACCGCCGTTGCGGCGGCGTGCGCCTATTTATGTGTGAAAAACGGGTATCAGTGCGCGGTGATGGCGCCGACTGAGATACTTGCTTCTCAGCATCGAAAGACATTTGAAACGCTGCTCTCACCCTACGGTATAAATACGGCGCTCATCACGGGCTCCGGCAGCGCTGCCGCACGTCGTGAGGAGCGTCAGGCGGTGGCGGATGGCAGCGCGCAGGTGGCGGTGGGTACTCATGCCCTGCTGGGCGAGGGAGTGAGCTTTGATAAACTCGGACTGGTCATTACGGACGAGCAGCACCGTTTCGGCGTCATGCAGCGTGCCCGATTGACCGAAAAGGGCAAAAGCCCGCATGTGCTCGTCATGTCGGCGACGCCTATACCGCGGACGCTCGCGCTGATATTGTACGGTGATCTTGACATAAGCGTTATAGACGAGCTGCCGCCGGGACGTGAGCCGGTGGAGACTCTTCTGGTCGGTGAAAAGTACCGGCGACGGCTGTGGAATTTTGTGCGTAAAACGGTGGAGCAGGGGAACCAGGTTTACATAATATGCCCGCTGGTCGAAGACAGCGAAACGTGTGATCTGAAATCAGTGCAGAGCCACGGGCGCAGGCTGCGCGACGAGGTTTTCCCTGATTTGAAGGTGGGACTGCTGCACGGAAGGATGAAACAGTCGGATAAAGACGCCGTGATGGGCGGGTTTGCCGAAGGAAGCATACAGGTACTGGTCAGCACAACGGTAATAGAGGTAGGTGTGGATGTCCCGAATGCAACGCTTATGATCGTGGAGAACGCTGACAGGTACGGGCTTTCGCAGCTTCATCAGCTGAGAGGTCGCGTGGGCAGGGGCAAGGCAAAATCGTATTGTGTGCTCATAAGCGACGCAGACGGCGAAATATCGAAGCAGCGGTTGCAGGTCATGTGTGAAACGAGTGACGGCTTTAAAATAGCCGAAACGGATCTGCGTTTGCGCGGGCCGGGCGATTTCATAGGGCAGCGTCAGCACGGTGAATTCGGATTCGCAGTCGCAGATCTTGCCGCAGATATGGGTTTGCTTGAAACAACGAAGGAAGCAGCCTCGGAAATAATCGGAAAGGGCCTGTTCACATCGCCGGAATATAAGCCGCTCGCCGATATGGTGACCGGGAAATTCGGCGTGTCCGGACATGAGCAGATATTGAATTGAGTGAATATACGGTTCCAAAAGTTCAGTTAGCACCGCTTGCAGGAGTCACTGACAGCGCGTACCGAACAATATGCGCGGAGTACGGCTGCAAATATGCCGTCACGGAAATGGTGAGCGCCAAAGCTATCACCATGGGCGACGCCAAGTCTTTTGCAATAGCAGATACGTCACGGGATGTGATACCCGTGTCCGTGCAGCTTTTCGGGAAAGACCCGGATACGATGCGGGCTGCGGCGTATGCGGTCGCGGAAAGATTTAAAGTCGCGGCGATAGATATCAATATGGGATGCCCGGTCCCGAAGATATTCGGAAACGGCGAAGGCTCCGCTCTCATGGCGGACCCTCATAATGCGGGGAAGATAGTCAGAGCGGTGCAATGCGAAGTCACTGTCCCGGTGACTGTAAAGATAAGAAGCGGAACAGATCAAAAAAGTATCAACGCACCTGAGGTGGCAGTCGCCTGCGAACAAAACGGTGCCTCTGCGGTCGCCGTGCACGGACGAACGAGAGCTCAGGGATACTCGGGCAAAGCCGACCGGACAGTCATTGCCGCCGTTAAACGCGCCGTGGCGATACCGGTGATAGGCAACGGAGACATTATTGATGCCGGCTCTGCGGTATCCATGTTTGAGGAGACCGGGTGTGACGGCATTATGGTGGGACGCGGAGCTTACGGATCACCGTGGATATTTCGGGAGATAAACGCCGCTTTGACGGGGAGGGCATATGATCTTCCCGCGGCAGACGAACGAAGACGCTGTATGCTGCGTCATCTTGAACTGCTGTGTGCGCTGAAGGGAGAACGCACGGCGGTGCTCGAATGCCGCAGGCATATCTCGCGCTATATATCCGGCGTAAGGGGAGCTTCGGAGCTTCGTGCCTTGATATGTCATTGTTCAACCGCAGAAGAAATGAGAAAGATTATTGTCGGCACGCCGTTGTAAAGGCGTGCCGCTTTTTTATATTTGGACTCCGATTTGGTGAAAAATGATATTTTTCTATTGATTGTTTGAAAAAAATGTGATATACTGCTGAAAGGATGAAGGTATTCCTTTTTTAGGAGTTGTGATATGAGACGGTTTTCGGCGGTGATTTTGGCGTGTTCGCTTATATTTTGCCTTTTGTCAACTGCGTCGTGCGGTGCTGATGACGATGGATCTGGGACTGTTGACAGCGTTGAAATAGTTGTGGACGGTAGTCGTTATGATGCTTTAAAGAATGTCGACTCACAAGATCATTCACAGGTCGATGTCATAGTCATGGATCATGACTGGGTGACGGACGGGGTGTATCTTACGGGGATACATACAGAAAGGGATATATATACTGTCACCGCACAGGAAGGCGCGCGCGGGGCGGTATATATCATCACGAGTACCGACAAGACGGTCGCTGCCAACCCGGTGCCGGTAAACGGATTCCTGCTCAGTGTTCGGCGCGGAGCTCAGAGCTTTTCTTACGGTGACAGGGTCGAATCCCAAACTGAATTGGCGATCGGTGCGGAGAGCTTTTCATATTGCGTCATGCGTGTCAAAACGGACGGCGGGCGTATAACGCGTCGCGTGTCGCTGCTCGATCCTGCGACGCTTGGAAACGACGATGTCATAACGCTCGTGACCGCTGCACAAAACGATATCACTGTGCCGGCGGGCAGTGTGGCATATCTGGTCGAAGCGGGTGCCGATGACACGTATAAGGTCATGGGTAAAGCTGACGGAGTTATATCGGCGGGTCAGGGAGCGTTGGTTTTCGGCGGACGATATAATTGCGCGTTTGCAAAAGATATTCTTGAAAGCGGGGGCGTTGTTACTGTGACGGGACTTGATAAGGTGTACGGAGATACATATAAACCGCATATCAGGTATGAAGGAAAAGCGTATGAGCTTGCCGGGGAGCTTAATTCCGCTCCTGAAGGTGACGGCGTTTACATATATGACACGTCATACGAGGGGATAGTGACCCCTGCGAGCGAAGGCTTTTGCGCCGTTGTTTCCGAGGGCAAGGTGGTAGCCGTCACGGAACCGGGACAGCCTGCCGTAGTGCCGACTGCAGATGCGTTCGCGGTACTTTTTAGCGGTGCCGTGTGTGATGTGTTTTCGTCGCTTTCAGTGGGCGATACACTGACGCAGGAGCTGTGTGAGGTCAAAACGAGCGTCAATGTCTCAAAGGGACTTGATTTGCGTTATACGATGAAGACGGTTCCGTTTACGCAGTTCAACGGCGTTCGTTATACGGATTATATCGTGATATACAATCAGGGGGCATCGACGGGGACCAATCAATACGGCTATGAGATTTCGGTCAGCGCTGACGGAGTGATGCTTGACGATTCGTATGCAGGAGATATGTCTTTGCCGGAGGGCGGGTATGTGCTTTCGGGTCACGGCACCGGTATGGAGCAGCTTATAGCCGTTTATATGCGTGGTGCGCAGGTCATCGTTGACGCACAGGCGAAGCAGTTTTTTGTCGTTTCGTCACCGTTGACAAAAGTATCGGCGGTCAAAGCGGTATACGATGATCTTGAGTACAGGTATCAGCACGCGCTTTCGCTGTATCTGGACTTTGAGTATGAGAAGCTGCAGTCTAACCTTACGTCCGCCGGCTCGATGCTTGACGAGGCGGCTGCGTGCATGGATTCCGATCCTGCCGCTGCGCTTGCTTTGCTGGACAGCACGGAAAAGCTGCTTGACGATTCAAAGCTGCTATGGTTTTCGCACCGCGCGGCGGAAAACAGGGGCGTGTGGTACGCTCCCGTTGAGAAGAATGAGGAACAGGTAATAGAAACGGTAGAGCTGATGAAAAAGCTCGGGCTCAACGCGCTTTACATACAGACGTGGGATGGCGGAGAGACGATATATCCTACTCAGAATGAACTCACGAGACAAAGCGCGAGGTTCGAGGGCTTTGACGTGCTGGGTTCGTTCGTAGAGCATTGTCATGAGGCGGATATCGAGGTGCACGCGTGGGTCCATAATTTCTTTATAGGCACTACCGCAGCTATGTCCGACCCCGAGCATATAACGGTCAAGATGAAGGAGCATCATTTGGTAAGCCGTTCCGGTACGCCGTACAACCCGACAGGGTACGGAAACTTTGTATTCCTTGATCCGTATACGCGCGAATGCCGTGATTTCGTGCTTGATCTGTATCGTGAGATGCTGAGCCGATATGAACTTGACGGTTTGCATCTTGATTACATACGATTCCCGGAACCTAACGATTATTCGGATACTGCGCGTGATGATTTCGGGTACAACGCGGACATCATCGCAGCGTTCGCCGCCGAGACGGGTATTCAGACTGATCCCCATGATATTTATCCCGGCACTCAGTACTGGAGCGAGTGGTGCAAATTCAGGGAGGAAATAATAAACAGCTTCGTCGGTGAGATCTATGATCTTGTGCGCGAGGTCCGCAACAGTGCCGCCATAACATGTGCGGTATTTCCCGATCTTGAGGTGACTTCGACAACGATATTCCAGAATAGCGGTGTCTGGCTTGACAACGGTTGGATAGATGAGCTGTTTACCATGGCATATTCTACGAGCGTGGATTATATAGTTAACAATACGGTTTCATTTGCCGATGTGGTGGGTAAAAATGCCTTTTATTCCGTGGGGCTCGGCGCTTTTATGGAGTTTGACGAGTACCTTTATATCAAGGAAGTAGAGGCGGTGCGCGAGCTTTGGGTGGACGGTACCGCGATATTCTCGCTTGCAAGCGTTAACGGCAACAAGCTCGGAAATTATATTGCTCAAAGCGTGCACAGAAAACCGGCAGTGCGCACGGATAGGCTTGAAGTCACACTCAGTGCGCAGCTGAATTCTCTGATAGACAGGTGTGACGGCATATTTGCTTTATCCGGTGCCTCGGAACAGGAGCTTTCCGGACTCAGCTCACAGCTTGAGGGCGTGCTAGAGCTGTGCAGACCTGTCGACCGGGATAACGCAGACGATATCTGCCGTTTTGTGGACGAAGCGGTCGCCGCGCTTGAATCGGTAGACACTTCGTTTGCAAATGAGGAATTCGGAAAAGTGCTGGAAGCAGAGATCGGGGAATGTGTGGATTGCCTGATACGTTCGCGCAATATTTATACTCGTAGGGCTGGTTGATCGTTGATTTTGTGCTGAGAAGGGTGTTGAAGGTGAAACGCTTCTTCATACTGTTTTTTGCTGTTGTCTTTACTGCGGTGATCGCAGCGGGCTTCTCGGCTTGTGACGCTGACAAGGGCGGTACTTCGTCAACGGCGGTTTCATCCGATGATACTGTGGATTATGGCTGTGTTCTCCCGGAGATAAAATGGGGTGAAACAGTAACCGTGCTGGCTTTGGAAAATGACGGATACCATCTTGCACAATGGGCACCGGAAGAGACGAATGATGAGCCGGTAAACGATGCCACTTATGAACGTAATGCGCTCATAAAGGACAGATATGATATCACTATTGCCGCGATATACAGAGACAGTTATGATTCGATCATTGAGGCGATAGATAATGAGGCAAATGTTTTCAGCGGTGCTTTTGACGTCGCTTCGGCTGCTATACACTATCTTGCGACTTCTCCCGCTTCACAGGGGCTTTTGTATGATCTTAACAGTGTGAATTCTTTGGCGGGTGTGGATTATCTTGACCTTTCCGGCCAATGGTGGGATCAGGCGGCGGTTCGGGATCTGTCTATCGCGCATGCGCTTTTCTATGCGACGGGTGATGTCTGCGTTACGGATAATACGGCGACGTGGGCAATATATTACAACAAAGATATCGCGAATGACAACGGAATCGAAAATCTCTATCAGACGGTGCGTGACGGCGACTGGACGCTCGACAAAATGTATACATATGCCAAAGGAGCGACCGTGCTCGTAGGCACGCAGATGGATTTCACGGCGGATACGGATGATACCTGGGGGATAGTTGCAGAAAGTTATGATACGCTTGCCACGATGCTCGGTTGTGCTCAGCCGATGTCGGTCAAAGACGAGAACGATATCCCTCAGTTCAGGATAAAGGAAGAACGTAACCTTGAGGTGTTTGATCGGGTGCTTTCCATGCTGCTTGACGGAAGCCATGTCGGTATGGCAGACTTTTTCGGCTCGTGGAACAGCGGGGTTTACGTTACCAAAACCGAGATCTTTACCAACGGTCATGCACTTTTTTACTACGGTGCGCTTTCCGCAGTTGACAGCGAACTGATGAGAAATGCTGAGATACACTACGGTATACTTCCTATGCCGAAGGCGGATGAACTGCAGACTGAATATTCATCCTCCGGCACTGTTTATCATCTTACGGCGGTCTCAATACCGATATCCGTGGAGAAGAAACTGCCCTGCACCGTATTTGCGCTTGAGGCGATGGCGTTTTACGGGCGGGAACTCGTTACCGACGAATATTACGAGGTGACTTTGAAAAACAAACGGTTCACTGATGATGATTCTCCGGAAATGCTCGATATAATAGTCAGCAACCGTACGTATGACCTTTCT
>URSI01000060.1 GCA_900550505.1 uncultured Eubacteriales bacterium | reverse complement strand
CTCCATGTCGGGCCCGAACTCGTAGAGCACCTGGCGGCACGCGCCGCAGGGGTAGGGCGCGGAGCCGTTTGAGGCGATGGCGATGCTTTATGAATTCAAAAAGACTCTGGGGGGCTGAAAATGGGAAAAATAAACCTGCTTGATATCCAGACCGCCAATCTTATCGCTGCGGGCGAGGTAGTAGAGCGCCCCGCGTCCGCCGTAAAGGAGCTGTGTGAAAACAGCATCGACGCAGACGCCACGATGATAACGGTAGAGATACGCGGGGGCGGCAATTCGTATCTGCGTGTGAGTGATAACGGCAGCGGGATATCTGACGATGATATGCCCAAGACGATATTGCGCCACGCGACCAGCAAGATAAAGACCGGAAGCGACCTTGACGGAGTCGTGACGCTCGGATTCAGAGGCGAAGCGCTGGCAGCCATAGCGTCCGTTTCGCGGCTTCAGATAATTTCGCGCTGCCCGGGCGAAACAAAGGGCAGGCTGCTCGTATCCAACGACACCGAGGGCGTGGTCATAAGCGATACCGGCTGCCCGGACGGCACTACGGTCATAGCGCGGGACCTGTTCTATAATGTGCCGGCGCGACGCAAGTTTTTAAAGAAGGATGTTACGGAATCGGCAGCCGTCGGCGCCGTGGTGGAAAAGCTTGCGCTTTCCCATCCGGAAAAAGCTTTCAGGTTCGTGTCAAATGAGGAGCTGAGGCTTACTACCAGCGGAGACGGCAGCTTGTACAGTGCAATATATACAATATACGGGCGCAGCTTTGCTCAAACGCTGTGCGAGGTGGATTACGAGTGCGAGGGTATCAGTGTCAGCGGGTACATTTCCCGTCCGGATTCCCCGCGAGGCAGCAGGAGCGCCCAGAGCTTTTTTATCAACAGGAGATATGTCAAATCACGCACCGTGACGGCTGCGCTTGAAGAGGCTTACGGGTCATATATACCGAAGGGTAAATTTCCCGCCGCCATCCTTCACATAGAGATCGATCCGCATACGGTGGACGTCAATGTGCATCCGTCAAAGTCGGAGGTAAAGTTTTCAAACGAGCGCGCGATCTTTGAAGCCGTGTATTATGCCGTTCGCAGTGTGCTGAGCGGTACCGACCATGTGCGGGGCGAAGCGCAGCCCGGTCTGAGTTCGGTAGCAGGCGGCAGTCATGACCCGTTGACCGGCCGCGTTATTTCAGAACCGGCCGCGTTTGAACCGTTAAAGCCGGGCTCGGAGCCGATGACAACCGCTTTCCGGCAGACCGTGACGTCATTCGTGACGGAGGATGCGGGCTCGGGTGACAATGATATTGTGGATGACGGCGAACCTGCAGTTTGCGAACCTGCAGTTTGCGAACCTGCGGTTTGCAGTTCGGCTTCTCAGCCGGGAAAAACTGAGCCTGCTCAGACGCGGCCGATCTTTGCCGATGAGAAGCGGGAGCCGGAGTACAGATTCATCGGAGAGCTGTTCAACGCATATGCCGTTGTTGAGTGTCCGTCGGGGGTTTGTTTTATCGACAAACATGCGGCTCACGAGCGTATACTGTATGAAGAGCTCCGCGGAAAAAACAAAGCATACGCACAACAGCTTTTTGAGCCGGTAGAACTCTCGCTCGACTCGATGGAACGCGGCATATTGATCGAAAATGCGGAGCTGTTGGGTGAATACGGTTTCGGGTTTGAGATGAGAGGCGAAACGGTGCTGCTTACGGCGATACCTCAGGCGCTTTCGGGTGCCGCGAGCGGCATCGGGGATTACATTTCAGCGCTCGTAGAGGATCTGTCACACGGCAACGCTTTGCCGCCGGCGGAGCGGACCGATCGTGCGTTGTTTACCGTGGCGTGTAAGGCAGCGCTTAAGGCAGGGATATATAACGATCCGGCTCATACCGAGTGGGTGGTTCGCCGCGTGATGACGGATGAACGTATCACTTATTGCCCGCACGGCAGACCTGTGATACATCTTGTGGACCGTCGCGAGCTTGACAGATTTTTTGACAGATAGGCGTGATAGGAAAATGAGTTTCGGCAAACAGATCGTCGGCGCGCTCAAGTCGCTGACCGCCATGTGGGGATTTTGCATCTCGCAGTTTATTGTATCCGTGTGTGCGACAGGAGTTGTCGTGGGAATGCTGTATGGGACGATGCAAACGCGTGACGGACTTGCACCTGAGCTGTTGGAATTTATACGCAGCGGCGGGACGGCCGATGTGAATTCGGCATGGCTCCAAAGGCTGTCATATGTTGTGCTGTTGATATCCTCGCTTGTCACGGTGCTGTGGCTTCTGACCGGATATAAACGCAGTCTCGGGTACCGCGGTTCACAGCTCGGCACGGGCAGGATAACTGCGCTGAATATTTTGCTTGCGATTTTTTCGGGACTTTCTTCCATGCTGACCGTGCAGTTGTTTTTTCATCTTGCGGGGTTCAGCAACGCGGCTTTGATGACATATGATACGGCGCTGACGCCGTTGGGGCTTGTTGCGCTTGTTATAGCCGCGCCGGTGACTGAGGAGCTGGTGTTCCGCGGATTTGTATTCCGCAGGATGATAGACAGAGGCGTCTCCGTTGCATTGACGGTCGTGCTCACCGGCATCGCTTTCGGTTTTGTTCACGGAAACGCAGCTCAGATATTTTATGCGCTCCCGATGGGACTGTGGTTAGGGTATTTCCGCGCGCGTTATGATAACCTTTGGCTGTGTGTGATAATGCATATATGCGCCAATTATGCCGGCACATTTCCTATAGCTGAGCTGGGCGGAGGGATGATGCCGTTGCTGTTCTGTGCGCCGGCGGTTTTTGCGGTGTGCGCCGCTGTGACGTTTTTTACTGCAAAAAGACCGCACACGATTACTTCGGAGGATATCGATGGCTGAATTTACTTTGATATGCAGACAGGGCAAAGCGCGCAGAGGGCGCTTGGTGACGGTGCACGGCACGGTGGAAACGCCTGTATTTATGAACGTCGCCACATCGGCGGCTATAAAGGGGGCTGTGTCGTCTGCCGATCTGAAAGAGCTGGGCTGTCAGATAATGCTCTCCAACACATACCACCTCCATGTGAGACCGGGCAGCGAAATAATCAAAGGGCTCGGAGGACTCGGGCGTTTCAGCGGGTGGGACGGTCCGACGCTGACCGACAGCGGAGGTTTTCAGGTTTTTTCACTCGCAAGCTTGCGTAAGATAAGAGAAGAAGGCGTTTCGTTTTCCTCACACATAGACGGAGCCCGTATATTCATGTCTCCCGAAACGAGCATGGAGATACAGAGCAATCTCGGCTCCACGATAGCGATGGCTTTCGACGAGTGCGTAGAGAACCCGTCGCCTTATGATTATGTTGCACGTTCGTGTGAGCGTACCACACGGTGGCTTATAAGGTGCCGCGACAGCCTGGAGCGCCTGAATTCCGAGCCGGGAGCGGTCAACCCTCAGCAGATGCTGTTCGGCATCAATCAGGGCGGAACATATCGTGACATCAGGATATCCCATATGCAGGAAATAACGCAGCTCGGGCTCGACGGTTACGCGATAGGCGGGCTGGCAGTCGGTGAGAGTGCTGAGGAGATGTACGATATCATCGATACGGTCGAGCCGTATATGCCTGAGAACAAGCCGCGTTACCTTATGGGCGTCGGCACGCCTACCAATATTATCGAGAGCGTGGCGCGCGGCGTGGACTTTTTTGATTGTGTCATGCCCAGCCGGAATGCACGTCACGGAAACCTCTTCACGTGGAGCGGCATGCTGAATCTGAACAATAACAAATATCTGCGCGACGACCTTCCGCTCGATCCGGAATGTGACTGCAGTGTTTGCAGGAGCTTTTCACGCGCGTATATACGTCATCTGTTCAAGGCGCGCGAGCTGCTGGGGATGCGGCTGTGTGTGATGCACAACCTGAGCTTTTATAATACTCTCATGAGAAGGATAAGGGAGTCGATCGAACAGGGGACGTTCGACGAGTTCCGCGCGCATTATTCCCCGCTGCTGTCGTCAAAGCTGTGAGATGTGCGGTACATAGACCGACCGGAGCGGTCATGGTAAAGGAAGGGGAAAAAGATGCAGGAATATGTTTCAACGCCTGATAACGAGCTGGTCATAATTGACGATATCATCCCGCGTGAGGCGCATATACGCCCGGGGTACGTGGTCGAAGAAAAGAAATACATTGTCATACACAATACCGGTAATTACGGTGAAGAGTGTGACGCCGCCTCTCATGCCGATTATCTCCGCGAACAGGCAAGGTCTTCTTCTCCGCGTGAGGCGTCATGGCATTATACCGTGGACGATAAGCGCGTGTATTGCCATATCCCGGATAACGAAAGCGCCTGGCATGCCGGCGACGGCACCTTCGGAGAGGGAAACTATTACGGCATCGGCATCGAAATATGTGTAAACGGGTTTCCGCTGACGTACGAAGGCGAAGAATATGAGCAGTGGCTGGAGCGGTTCAGGCGTGCCGTGGACAATGCGGCAAGGCTCACCTCGATCCTGCTGGAAAAATACGGGCTCGACAGCACGGCTATACGTCAGCATTATGATTTTTCGCCGGAAAAGAAAAATTGCCCCATGCAGATGCGATACAAAGCATCCGACGGGACGTTCACCAGAGATGACGGAGATATGTGGACGTATTTTCTGGAACGTGTGGACAGATACACGGCTTACCGCACGGCGTCGCGCGGTTGACAAGAGACGGGAGATGAAGGATATGAAGGTTTTTATCAGTTCCGATATTGAAGGCACCTGCGGCATCGTTTCCTGGAGCGAGACGGAGGCGAGCCATGCCGACAGCGCATATTTTCGCAGGCAGATGAGCCGGGAGGTTGCGGCGGCATGCGAAGGCGCTATTGAAGCCGGTGCCGATGAGATAGTTGTCAAGGATGCGCACGACAGCGCCCGGAATATAGACCCGTTGCTGCTGCCGCGCGGCGTAAGGCTGTTGCGCGGCTGGACCCGTGATCCTCTGTGTATGATGAGCGGGCTGGACAGGACTTATGATGCCGTTTTTTATACCGGTTACCACAGCCGTGCGGGCAGCGGCGGGAATCCGCTTTCCCATACGCTCAGCACCAGGCTCCACCGTGTGTGCATAAACGGCGTTCCGGTGAGCGAATTCAACATCAATTCCATGACGGCGGCATATCTGGGCGTAAAATCCGTGCTTTTGACGGGCGATGCGGCGCTTTGCAAAAGCGCGCTTGAGACGGTGCCGGGCTTGCAGACGGTGGCGGTGTCAGAGGGAACGGGCGCCGGGTCCGTATCACTCAACCCCGATACCGCGTGTGAACGTATACGCCACAGCGCAAAACAGGCGCTGACCGAAGGAATGGGCGGCAGACCGGCGCTTGCGGAAAGCTTTTTCACAGAGATCACTTACAAGACACATCATGATGCCTGTTCGGCATCGTATTATCCCGGAGCGAAGCAGCTTGCTGCGGATACGGTCGGCTTTGAAGCGGACGACTACTATGAGGTGTTGCGGTTCCTTCATTTTACCGCGTGACGTTTTACAGCCCTAACGAGTTATACAGGGCAGCTACGGTATCCAGCCGTGTTTGACTCAGCCTGCGGTTTGTACGCAGCTCACGCAGCGCGCTTTTGGTGCCGCCTTCTTTTATTATTCTGACCCAGCGCCGGATCTGATACAACGATGTCAGATACCGGCGTTTTTTTAATACCGGGTATTGTTCGGCGAGCAAGTCATACGGCAAAAACACGCGCCGCGCTGCGTAGCTGTGTTTGCCTGTCAAGCGGCGCGCACCTGCCACTCTGTTTTCCACCGAGCCGTTTGCTCCGGCTGAGCAGATGTACAGCGCCGTTGATTCTGTTAGAGGATCGTGCTCCATCCCTTTAAACCATACGTCGCAGAGGCTGTTCAACGATTCATGGAATTTTTGCAAGCCGCAGCTTTGCAGCTGTGTTTTTACTGCTTTTTCATCAAATCCGACACGTTCCCTCAGCACCCACAGATCCATAATAGGACGCATACCGCAGCCGCCGTGCCGGAAATGCTTTGCCGTGTGAAGTATCAGATATATGCAGCACAGCTCCGCAGACATGACCTGCTTGTGAGGGACGGCCGTATCGGACACCGATTCTTCCCATACGCGGGAAAAGACGGCGTCGACAGCCGGTGCGTTTTCTATCAGGGAAAAGTGCAATTCAACGGGGACCCCTATACTTGTAATAAGCTTGACGTCGTGCGTGCCGACAGAGATTTTTCTGGCACTGAGCGCACTTGTGACCGTTTCGACGGCAGCGTCAAGCTGTGACGGTCTGACCAACAGGTCAATGTCGCTGCTCGAACGCATTCGCGGCAACGGATAAAAATCACGAAGCGCCGCGCCCTTCAGCGGCATAAAATATATGCCGGCCTCATCGAGCGCCGATTCCAACCGCGCGAGTTCGTGGCTGATACGTTCGTATCTGCAGATCGAAAGCAGCTTTTCGCGCTTGAACGCCGATGAGAGCCGGTCATCGCTTATGATATCGTGGTGCTCGAGGGCATCCGCGGCTATATGCGGAATGTTGTGGTAACGTGAGAGCGCCAGAACCGCAGGCAACAGCTCTTGAGGCACTGCGGCACGCAGATATTCGTGGCTCACATCGCCGCATAATTCGCTTCGCAACAGCAATGTAAGAGCAAAGATGACCTTCTTGAATAAATTCAATGAATTTATGCCCGCGTTTGAGATAAGGTCCTTGTTGCACAGGCGTTTTTGTAAAGTCGGCACGTTTTTCTTTCCTTTGAATTGTGTAGATATTGCTGCGGGTGTCGGAGCCGGCATATACGTCCGCTGCGGTCGCAGCTATGCAGCTGCGGCGATGCGTTCGCAGGGATGTTACAGTTTTTTACATTATACAATGCTGCGTGGCAAAAATCAACCTTAGTCATGTAAGAGTTAAC
>URSI01000059.1 GCA_900550505.1 uncultured Eubacteriales bacterium | reverse complement strand
GAGCAAACTCCACAAATGCACCGATCGGTATGATGCGGGTGACCTTACCGGTAAAGATCATACCCGGCTTCGGCTCAAACACGATAGCGTTTATGATGTCAAGCGCTCTGTACGCATCATCCTTATTGACCGCTGCGATAAACACGCTGCCGTCGTCATCAATATCGATCTGCGTATTCGTATCCGCGGTTATCTTCTGGATGACCTTGCCGCCCGTACCGATGACTTCCCTTATCTTCTCAACATCTATCTTGGTGCTTATCATTTTGGGCGCATACTTCGAAACGTCGTCGCGCGGCGCGGGGATGCAGGGAAGTATGACGTTATCTATGATATAAAATCTGCCCTTACGTGTGGTCTCAAACGCACTCTTGATGATCTCCGGGGTAAGACCGTCGATCTTAAGATCCATCTGTATGGAAGTGATACCGTTTTTGGTGCCCGCGACCTTAAAGTCCATGTCGCCGAAGAAGTCCTCGAGTCCTTGGATGTCTATCATCGTCATCCAGCGGTCACCCTCTGTTATAAGTCCGCAGGAGATGCCGGCAACAGGAGCTTTTATCGGCACACCCGCATCCATCAGTGCAAGGGTGCTGCCGCATACGGAGCCCTGAGAGGTAGAGCCGTTAGAAGAAACAACCTCAGATACGAGCCTGATCGCATACGGGAACTCTTCCTTCGACGGAAGCACCGGTTCCAGTGAACGCTCTGCAAGAGCACCGTGACCGATCTCACGACGTCCCGGGCTGCGGCTCGCACGCGCCTCGCCCACAGAGTAAGAGGGCATATTGTAATGGTGCATATAACGCTTTGTATCTTCTTCATCTATGCCGTCAAGCAATTGCTGGTCACGCAAAGGCGCCAGGGTCGCAACGGTGAGAACCTGTGTCTGACCTCTGGTGAAAAGCCCCGAACCATGTGTCCTCGGAAGCACGGATACCTCCGACGCAAGCGGGCGTATCTCATCCATCCTTCTGCCGTCGACACGACGCTGGTCATCAAGCAGCCAACGGCGCACTATACTCTTCTGCAACTTGTAAAGGCACTCGTCCATCATGCCCTTTGAGTCCGGATATTCCTCTCCGAAAGCCTCGTATACCTTGTCATAGATCGGCTTGAGACGCGCGTCGCGTACCTTCTTGTCGTCGGTGTCAAGCGCGACCTTTACATCCTCCGTCACGAGAGCCGCTATGCGCTCGTACAGTTCCTTGTCCACCTCACAGGAGGGATACTCAAACTTAGGCTTGCCGATCTCCGCAACTATGCTGTTTATGAATTCAATTATCGGTTTTGTCTCTTCATGCGCCTTCATGATAGCGGAGAACATGACGTCATCCGGTATCTCCTTGGCACCCGCCTCTATCATAACTACCTTATCAGCCGAAGATGCTACGGTAAGCTCAAGGGTACTGCGCTCTCTCTGGTCAGCCGTAGGATTAGTGACTATCTCGCCGTCAACACAGCCCATAAACAGCCCGGCTATCGGACCGTTCCACGGAATATCTGATATCGACAGGGCTATTGAAGCGCCTATCATACCCGTAATCTCCGGTGAGCAGTCAGGATCGACCGACATCACGGTCAGACTGAGCACGACGTCATTGCGAAGGTCCTTGGGGAAACGGGGACGTATCGGTCTGTCGATGACACGGGAGGCAAGTATCGCTTTTTCCGAAGGTCTGCCCTCTCGTCTGTTCCAGCTCCCGGGTATGCGTCCCACGGAATAAAGCTTCTCCTCAAAATCAACCGACAGCGGCAAAAAGTCTATCCCTTCACGGGGAGACGCACTGGCCGTCGCACAACAGAGGACGACGGTGTCGCCGTAGCGCACGAGACATGAGCCGTTGGCAAGCTGCGCTATCTTGCCGGTTTCGACTACCAGCTTGCGGCCGGCAATCTCGGTGCTGAACACCTTGTAGTTCTCAAACATTTCACATTCTCCTTCCGGTCCGCCGGAACATACACCGGTCCGTCAGACCGCACTACACGGCATTGAGCACTTAAATACATGAGGGAGCCTCAAGCTCACGACCCGTATTTAACTGCTGAATGCCGCCTGGCGGTTTCCGCCGCCACCGTACAACGGCGGCGGCGTACTTTCGTTGACATTTTCCGTCGGTTACTTTCTCAGTCCCAGACGGGCGACTATCGCACGGTAACGCTCGATGTCGATCTTCTGAAGGTAGTTCAAAAGATTTCTCCTGTGACCGACCATTTTAAGCATACCTCTGCGGGAATGGTGGTCTTTCTTGTTGACCTTCAGATGCTCGGTAAGAACGTTGATGCGATGCGTGAGTATGGCGATCTGCACCTCCGGAGAACCGGTGTCTCCCTCATGCACTGCATACTCTTTGATGATCGCTGTCTTTTCTTCCTTCGTGATCATCTCTTCACCTCCTATCCTTATAAAGCCGTTATGCACAGAAGCGGGCGAGGTGAACTTTTACCCCGCATCCGAGCACACGCGCACAAACTGAATGATATCACAAAAACCACCGTTTGTAAAGAGCTTTTTGCATTTATTTTCACACTTTTTACTGTTTTGCGCCGAGATATTTTTTCATTACGGCAAAGGCAAACGTCTCTTTGATATGTCAAACATCATCAAAACTGCGCCTGAGGTGTATTGACTTTTGATATAAGCAGTGATAGAATGACCAAGAAGTCGACACAGAGGCGTAAGACCGTTATTTTTGCATATGCCATGTCTGTCGACAAGAAAGCGAAAGGTGGATTTTATCATGATAAGAGTCGGCACCGTAAACATCGACACGTCTCATCCTCATGCCTTCGCAGATATATTTTTGGCGGGTGAACGTGCACGCTATACGGCGATATACAATGATGCGTTCAGAACAGATGACGAGGTGAACGCATTCATTACAAAATACGGCTTGGAAAAGCGGTATACAAGTCTCGACGAAATGGCCGGCAATGTCGACATAGCCTTCATTCAGGGCTGTAACTGGGACAGACATCTCGAACTTGCCGCGCCTTTTTTAAAAGCCGGCAAACCCGTGTTCATAGACAAGCCTTTCGTGGGCTCGCTCGAGGATTGCGAAAAGGCGCTCAATCTGTCAAAGAAGGGTGCCGTGCTGCTCGGCTCGTCCGCCATGCGCTACACATATGAGCACCGCAGCATACTTTCCGTCCCGGAACAGGAACGCGGTCAGATAGTTCATGTCACCGCTACCGTCGGTGTGGACGAATTCAATTACGCCATACACGCGGTGGAATCCATACTCGGATTTTTCCGTGGGACATCGGCCGAAAGCGTAATGTTTACCGGAAAATGCGGGCTTGGCGGGAGCGAGTGTTGCAGTTACAGGATCAGCTTTGAAAACGGCGCTTCCGGCGAATATCACATATGCACTCCGGCCTGGCAGCCCAGCACGCTGACAGTAGTCACTACAAAGACGACCTATGCCGTAAAGATCGATTCCTCAAAGGTATATGAAGCTCTGCTCGGTCAGGTGCTCGACTTTATGGAGGGGAAACCTAACGACCTTGCGACGGTCGAGGAGCTTTGTGAAGCGACAAAGATCATGCTTGCGGGCAAGCAATCGGAAAAGGAAGGACGTACCGTAAGGCTCGACGAACTGTCCGGGGAGCACTTCTTTGACGGTGCCGCTTTCGAAAAGTACTACGAGGCTCAGCAGCGCAAAGGCTGAGACGTGTCTTTTGTCCGCAGAAAACTTACCGGCGCCCCACCGCTGAAGCGGGGGCGCCTTTTTTCTAAAAATTCGTTGCGGGCTCTTGAAAATCCGGGACGAATGGAGTATAATTACATGATTAAATGCAAAGGAAACGTATAATGGATATCAAACGCTCAGGTAAAAACATATTCGGTGATGAAAAACCGCTTGTTCTCACAGTGGTCATGGACGGTGTCGGGCTCGGCGCCGACAATGAAGGCAACGCCGTGAAACGTGCCAACACCCCGACTTTGGACAGGCTCATGCGCGATTACCGCTGGCTGCCCCTTAAGGCGCACGGCACCGCAGTGGGCTTGCCCAGCGACGACGATATGGGCAACAGTGAAGTGGGTCATAACGCGCTCGGCGCCGGTCAGATATTCGCTCAGGGCGCGAAACTTGTTTCAAACGCCATTGAAAGCGGAAAAATGTTTGAGGGCAAAACGTGGCAGGATCTTGTTTCGAATGTCAAAGACAAGGGTACACTTCACTTTATAGGGTTGTTTTCGGACGGCAACGTGCATTCACACATAGACCATCTCAAAGCAATGATAATTCACGCAAAATCGGACGGTGTGTCGCGCGTGCGCATCCACATTCTGCTTGACGGCAGAGACGTGGGTGAAACCAGTGCACTTGACTACATCATACCTTTTGAGGAGTTCCTCGCTTCGGTAAACGACGACGGCTTTGACGCACGCATTGCAAGCGGCGGCGGCAGAATGAAGATAACCATGGACCGCTACGAGGCAAACTGGAGCATGGTCGAGCAGGGATGGAACACTCATGTGCTGGGTCAGGGCAGGATGTTTGCGTCTGCCGAGGAGGCAGTAAAGACATACCGCGAAGAGACGGGCGCAATAGACCAGGATCTGCCTGCATTTGTCATTGCCGAAAACGGAGAACCGGCAGGACGTATCCTTGACGGCGACAGCGTAATTTTCTTCAACTTCCGCGGCGACCGCGCGATAGAGATATCCCGGGCTTTTGACGACAAAGATTTTGATAAATTTGACCGCAAGCCGGTAAACGTAGTGTATGCGGGCATGCTTGAATATGACGGAGACGCCCATATTCCCTCAAGATTTCTCGTCAATCCGCCGGAGATAACCGACACTATGGGCGAATATCTCGCACTGGCGGGCGTCAAACAGCTCGCGCTGAGCGAGACACAGAAGTACGGGCACGTCACATATTTCTGGAACGGGAACAGGAGCGGAAAATTCTCGGAAGAGCTTGAGGACTATGTCGAGATACCGTCCGATGTCGTACCGTTCGAGCAGCGCCCGTGGATGCAGTGTGCTCTGATAACCGACGAGTTGATAAAGCGGATAGAGAGCGGCGAATACACATATCTGCGCGTCAATTTCCCCAACGGCGATATGGTCGGACACACCGGCGATCTGAACGCGACGATAGTGTCTATGGAGGCGCTCGATCTGTGTCTTGCACGTATCCTCAAAGCCGTGGATGCTGTCCATGGTATAGCCATAATCACCGCCGACCACGGAAACGCCGATGAAATGCTTGAGACCGACAAAAAGACCGGCAAGGTCAAAAACAAAGCAAAGACCTCACACACGCTCAACAAAGTCCCCTGCATTTTCTATGACAATTTCCACGCTGACACCTATGAGGTGCTCAACGGCTCGTTCGGGCTTGCAAACCATGCGGCGACCGTACTCGACCTGTTGGGTTGGAGCGCACCCGAAAAATGGGAAAACAGCATGATAAAGCTGAAATAAGCAAGGAGGGCAGGTCTTGATCCGCACCATAATGCAAAGCGGGCTGCCATTGGAGCCGGCGCTGACGATAGTCGTGCTGATGGTACCCGTCATACTGCTTTCTCTTTCTCTTCACGAGTTCGCACACGGATATGCCGCGTACAAGTGCGGTGACGATACCGCAAGGTCGCTCGGCCGGCTCACGCTCAATCCCATAAAGCACCTCGATTTCATAGGCTTTATCTGCCTGCTGTTTTTCGGGTTCGGATGGGCAAAGCCGGTGCCGATAAATTCACGTTACTTCAAGCGTCCCCGGCGCGACATACGCATCGTCAGCCTTGCCGGACCGCTTACCAACGCGGCGCTGGTATTCGTTTCGGTGCTGCTCTACCGCATAACGGTGCAAATTGCGGTCCCGGAGCTGGCAGGCGAAAGTTTTCAGAACTATTTCATGCTGATAATATTCGGAAGCCAGCAGATGATCTCCATGCCCGCGACGATACTGCTCACGTTTTTTTCGCAGGCGGCACTGATAAACGCTACGCTGTTCATATTCAATCTGCTGCCGATACCGCCGCTGGACGGTTCAAAGATATTGATGACCACCCTGCCGCAAAAAGCGGCAATGGCGCTTGCAAGACACGAGCGCACGATAACGCTGGTGCTCTATATCGCGCTTTTGGCAGGCTTTCTTTCCGGACCGCTCTCAGTAGCCATGCAGTATGTCGTTTACGGGGTGGATAAGCTGTTCATGCTGTTGCCGTTCTTCGGGTGACGCACCATGCCACTGCAACTGAAGATCGAAAGCTATGAGGGACCGCTGGATCTTTTGCTGTCCCTAATACAAAAGCACAAAATTGACATATTCGACATCCCGATATCCGATATCTGTGAAGAATACACCAAGTATCTGGATTCGATGCGCAGCCTGAACATGGAGATCGCCTCGGAGTATATCGCAATGGCTGCCGAGCTTGTGCTCATCAAGTCACGGATGCTCCTCCCGCGCGAGGAAGATCAGGAGGACCCCCGCACACAGCTTGTCGACGCGCTTCTGGAATACAGGCGCGCAAAGCAGGCATCATTGTTTCTGAGAGAACGTTCGGAGATATTTTACGACCGGTTCATAAAGCAGCCCGACGAGCTTGATCTGCCCTACGAGCGAGCGCATGACGTGGCTCTTCTGGCAGAGGCATTCCGGCGCATGGCAGAACGTACCGCTATGCGCACGATCCCTCAGACTGAGCTCTTTGACAAGATACGCACCGAAAGGTGGTATACGGTCGAAGAGAAAATGGTGTCGGTCATGCGCAGGCTTTATCGACACAGTGTGGTTTTTGAATCGTTGTTTGAAGGTGCATCCTCCAAAAACGAGTTGTGCGCCGTCTTTATGGCACTGCTTGAGCTTGTCCGTTCGGGGCGCGTATGTGTCAAGCGCTCATATGACGGTACGATATTGCTCACGCTGAAAAAGGACAGCCGTAAAAGCGTTTCTCCGGCAGAAGAGGAACGA
>URSI01000058.1 GCA_900550505.1 uncultured Eubacteriales bacterium | reverse complement strand
GATCAATGTGCAGTTTGCTATAATGCCGAATTGCGAAAAAGGTTTTATGCCTCGTTTAGACCACTTGATATCGGGAAATAATCATTTCGGGGGTGAATCGTATTGAGTGTACTGTTCATAAGAACGCTGATATTCTACCTTGCACTGATACTTCTTATGCGTCTTATGGGGAAAAGGCAGATAGGGGAACTTCAAACGACCGAATTCGTAACGGCGATGATGTTATCCGATATAGCCGTGCTCCCAATAACGGATAACGAAATACCGTTGCTGCACGGCTTGGTGCCGCTTATTACACTGGCCTGTCTTGAGATCGTCAATTCCTACATCTGCTCGATCTCGCCGCGCATACGCAGATTTATCGAAGGAAGGCCGATACTCCTCTTGGGGAAGGGTAAAATAAGCCGTGCAAATCTCAAACGTACACGACTATCGCTTGATGAACTGCTGACCGAAATACGTGTGGCGGGTCACACAGACGTCAACAATATAGACTGGGTGGTATTTGAACGCTCCGGCAAACTCAGCATTTTTGAGAAAGGCGCAGCCATCTCACACGCCGTAGCGGTTGAGGGCGTTATAATGGAAGATGCCATGAAGGCGGCGGGACTGACGAGCAAGCAGATATATGAGGAGCTCAGCAAAAAAAACATCCGGCTCAAAGACGTGCTGTACATGACCATAGATGATTCCGGTTGTGTGACAATAAAAACACTCAGCGACGCAGCTGAATGATGATGTCCCCAAATAATCGCAACATCAGGCACTCGCAACATTAAAAAGCAGCCACGGAGCCATATGTAAATGAAAAACTTTATCATAGCTATCATACTTCTTGCTTTTATGCTCACCATGCTGGCAGCCGATGTGATCTATCAGGACAAGGCTTTTTCCGATGTGTCGGAAGCCCTTGATGAGTTTGAGTCCGGAAACGCCGATGCTGCCGAGCCGCTGAAAATATGGAGCAAATACAGAGACATTTTTTCGCTCACAGTCCAATACTCGGAACTCGCCGTGCTCTCACAGGCTCTTACCGAGCTGTCACTTTGCGCGCCCGGCAGTGAAGAATCGCTCACGGCATTGGGAAAGTCAAGGGAAGCACTGCATGAGCTCATGCACGGGCAACAGTTGACGCTCATGGCGATCTTTTGACTTGACATCCGGTGTCGCCGCCGGTATAATTTGATTTGCAGAGGTGGTATAGATATGGCAGACAAACCGGATAAAATAATAGCTCCGTCGCTGCTGGCGTGTGATTTCACAAGGGCAGGAGAACAACTTTCCGTACTCAAATCAGTCGGCTGTCAGTGGCTGCATCTGGATGTGATGGATGGTATCTTTGTACCCAACATATCATTCGGGCAGCCTGTCGTGCGCTCGGTCGCTCGTTCCGTAAAGGGGATGGTGCTCGACGTGCATCTCATGATAACCGACCCGATACGGTACATCAAATCGTTTGCGGAATGCGGAGCGGATTTTATCACCGTACATATCGAAAGCACCGATGACGCAGGAGCCGCACTGCAGGCCGTGAAGGCCGCCGGATGTCGGGCAGGTCTGTCGTTCCGTCCGTCCACCTCGCCGGAAACGGTCATACCGTTTTTGCCGCTGTGCGATCTTGTGCTCGTAATGACAGTAGAGCCGGGGTTCGGAGGTCAAAAGCTGATACCGCAGGCGCTCGAAAACATCAGAATCATAAGCAAAGCCGCCGGGTCCATGCCTTTGCGTATAGCAGCCGACGGCGGGATAGGGCCGGATAACGTGCGGGAGGTCGCCGGTGCCGGTGCAAATATACTCGTGGCGGGCAGCTCCGTTTTCGGAGCCGACGATATTGCAGGTGCGTTCACAGCACTCAGCGCTGCCGTTTCACAGCCGTAAACATCCTCAAAGCATTTCTTACAAACTTAAAAACACAAAAAAACAAGGCACCTTCTTTTTTGAGAAGGTGCCTTAAACATATCCGGACTGTCCGGGATCACTTGCGCAATTTGATTACGCTGAACGCTCCTGCGCAGGAGATAAGGGCGATGATCGCAAAAACGATCGCTCCATCGCCGGTCTCGGGAGTAGAGCCACCGGTAGATTCATCGCCGCCGGGCTCTTCAGTCGCAGCCTCAGCAGTGATAGTAAATTCGCTCACTCTGACCTCGCCCGTACCGATAGCATAAATGGTAACGGTATCGATGTAGTAATAACCGTTTTCATCAGGAGCAGCCAGATCCTTCAGTTGGGCGGTACCATCATGAATGAAAGCCTTGAAGGTGTTGAGCGCCTTGTCCGTGATGGAATAAGAGCCTGGCTTAATAAGGTCGCCGGCAGTATCAAACACGGTGGTGTCGTTGATATCGCTGCCTATGGCATGATGAGGAGTGATAACGTCACCGGTAGTAAGAGTGAAACGAATGCTGGTCGTACCGGAAACGAGTTCAAAATCACAGTTGACTATGCTGTCGGCCTTCACCTTTATAGGTTCTGCAAAGGTGTGCGTTATGCAAGGCCAACCGCCGTTACTGGTAACCACAAGGGTTCCATCCTCATACGTCGTTGTTGCGGTACCACCGCCGGCATCGATGACGACCCATGTGTTATCCTCTGAGACCAGATTGACCACATTATCCTCAGCTGAAGCCGAAAGAGCCAGCGCAGGGATCATAAGTGCTGCCACAACGAAGAAAACAAGTGCTTTTTTCATTGGATTTATCTCCTTTCTTCAGTCAGGCGCACAGCACGATGACACGCCGACTGTCTTCCTGTGGGTATATTAACATCGAAATGACAATATGTCAACACTATTTTGCACATTTCATTCACATTTAATTCATATTTATTTTTTGCACAAACGGATATGCTCACCTCTAACCGACCCGTTTTGCGGAACGCAAATGACAAGGAACGAATATACTGCATCGAAGGAGATGATTTTCATGATCCTTGTTTTTTCGTCGGTTACGGCAGCACTGCAGGCACAGAAAAAACTTTCCTCAGCGGGAATAAGCAGCGCCCTCGTACGCACGCCGCGCGTTCGTGAGTTGCGCGGATGCGGATACGGACTTTGCGTATCCGACAGGACCACGGCAAGACGGGCGGCAGCTGTCTGCTCGGAAAACGGAATCAAACCACTCGCTGTCATAGAAGACGACCGGAAGGCGGCAAAATGATTTATTTCGATAATAGCAGCACATCATATCCCAAATCCGCACGTGCCATACGCCGGCAATATGAATTCTATTCCTGCTGCGGCAACGGAGGACGCAGCGGCCACAGGCTCGCCGCGATGGCAGCCGAGGCCGTTTTCGAGACAAGAGAAAAGCTTGCGGCACGATACGGATGCAGAAGCGAAAGGGTCATCTTCTGCCACACCGCAACGCTCGGGCTCAATATGATCATAAAAGGACTCGCAAAACGCGGAGACAAAATAGTCCACTCCGACCTTGAGCACAATGCCGTTATGCGTCCGCTGAAAAAACTGGAATCCGACGGGATCGTGAAGCTTGAAAAATTCAAAACCGACCGCTGGAGTGACAGACGCACCATAGAAGCTTTCAAAAACGCCGTTGCGAACGCATCATTGGCGGTCGTCACACATGCCTCCAATATCTGCGGTCAGATCCTGCCGGCAGAGTCGCTCGCCGCAGCCGCCCACGCAGCAGGAGCGCTGATAGCGATCGACGCCTCGCAGTCCGGCGGCTATGTGGACATAGACATTGACTCTTCGGGCATAGATGCGCTCGTACTTTCAACACATAAAGGGCTCGGTGCTCCGTTCGGTTCATCGGCGCTTCTTTTGGGAGAAAACTGTCCGATACCCGATACGGTGATCGAAGGCGGCACCGGCAGTTATTCTCTTCTGTACGAAATGCCCGAAATGCTCCCGGACAGACTGGAAGCAGGCACGCTGAATGCTCCGGCAATAGCGGGGCTGGGATGCGCGCTTGAGGACTGCTGCGACGGTATGTACGAAGCATATGATTGCGCATCACGAATAGTGTGCGAGCTTAAAAACATGAAAAACATCCGGATATACGGAGAATGTGCACTTGCCCTGCCCGTGGTGCTCTTTACCGTCGACGGTCAGGACAGTGAGACCACCGCTTCACTCCTTGCGGAAAACGGCGTGGCGGTAAGGGGCGGATATCATTGTGCGCCCACGGCACACGAAGCGCTTAAAACTCCGGGCGGAGCAGTACGCGTCAGCCCCGGACGCCACAATACGGCAGCGGAAGCGGCTCAGTTTATAGACATACTCTCATCCATCTCACGCTGAGTTCCGGCGGCATCACAGGGAGCGTTCACCCTGTCTCTCAGCCGCTGCATTGCGGCATCGGTCTGTGCTATTACGTCTGCACACATTTTCAATTCCTGCGATATCTGCTGCGCCTGCTCACTGTCGTTTTTATAACGCAGCTCATGCTCAAGGCTTGCCCAGAAATCCATAGCGACGGTGCGTATCTGTATCTCCACACGCACATTCAGCTTTTCACATGAAAAAAATACCGGCACTTCGACTATGAGGTGCAGGCTCCGATACCCGTTGGGCTTTGGTTCACTTATGTAATCTTTGCGTGAAACGAGCGTGATATCGTCCTGCTTGAGCAGCATTTCCGAGATCCTGTAAATGTCACTTATAAAGGGACATATCACCCTGACGCCGGCAACATCGTTGAGCCGTCCGGATATTTCCTCTATACCGGCTGGCAATCCCATACGTCTCAGCTTACGTGCAATACTGTACGGGCGCTTGATGCGCGAGCGTATCGTCTCTATCGGGCTGTGACCTCCGAAGGAGGAAAGCTCGTCGTTAAGCACTTCGAGCTTCGTGGTGATCTCGCGTACGGCACATCTGTATCTGAGCATCAGCTTTTCGTACCTTGCGGCAAATTGAAAAAGCTGTTCGGGCTCTATACTCGTCCCGTCACCCAAAAATGCGTCAAGTATCTCCCTCATTCGTTCATGACCGTCCGGAGAAACGTTTGGCTCACCGTCAGCAATGGCTTTGCTTGTCGTTCCCGCGAGCGTAATTTTTTCATCCGCCATATCGGCATGTTTTTGAATTTTGTCCATTTCGCACCCCGCAAACACCTTATCTGTTATAAGTATACCATTTGAGCGCATATGTTTCAACCGCGGCGGGCAAAAAAACGGTTTTTATCACATTTAAACTACAAACACATCACGTCAAACACATCACGTCAAACACATCACGTTAAACACATCACGTTAAACACATCACGTTAAACACATCACGTTGACGTCCGGAACAAAAAAGGCGGGTGTCACTGCACCCGCCCATAAAAAACAATCACTTTATCTTATGATTATGGCATCACGGCTCGCACCGACCGATATGTACTTTATCGGACAGCCTACGGCATTCTCTATGTAATCCACATATCTTTTAGCGTTTTCCGGAAGCTGTTCAAAGCTGCGGCAAGCGCTGATATCCGCACACCAGCCGTCAAGCTCCGTATAAACCGGCTTAGCCTTCTCAAGCTCACCCTCGGTCAAAAAGCTCATGGTCCTGCGGCCGTCTATGCTGTACGCCTCGCAAACCGGTATTTTCTCCATGTAAGAAAGTACATCAAGTTTGGTCAAAGCAAGCTCGTCTGCGCCCTGAACACGGCAGCCGTAACGCGACGCAACGACATCAAAGCCGCCTACTCGGCGCGGTCTGCCTGTAGCAGCTCCGTACTCACCGCCCTCTGCACGCAGTCGCTCCGCCACACCGCCGAACAACTCGGCTGTAAACGCGCCCTCTCCCACACAGGTGGAATAAGCTTTCATTATCCCTATCACTTTATCGAGCCTGTGCTGAGGTATACCCGCGCCGACCGGCGCATATGCGGCTATCGTGGAAGAAGATGATGTATAGGGATATATACCGAAGTCGATATCACGTAACGCCCCGAGCTGCGCTTCAAACATGACATTCCTGCCGTCCGCAACGGCCTTATCGAGGTATTCGCCGACATCACAGATAAACGGTTTTATTTGTTCGCCGTATTTCTCCAGCCACGAAAGCATAGAATCCGATGTGACCCTGTCGGCGCCGTACATGCTTTCAAGCACGGGGTTTTTCCAGTCCAGGATCGCTTCAAGCCGGACCTTGAGTATTTCCGGATGAAAAAGATCGCCTGTGCGTATACTGCGTTTCATATACTTGTCTCCGTATGCCGGAGCTATCCCGCGCTGTGTGGATCCAAATTTACCGTCCTTGAGTCTCGCCTCCTCAAGTTTATCCTGCATCACCGAATACGGCATACAAATGCAGGCGCGGTCACTTATTTTGAGATTGTCGGGCGTAATGTCTATACCGCCCTCGCGAAGACGACCTATTTCGCCGCAAAGATGCTCAAGGTCTATCACCATGCCGTTGCCCATCACGTTCACCGTGCCGTCGCGCAATATACCGGAAGGCAGCAGATTAAGTATGAACTTGCCTTTGTCATTCACAACGGTATGACCGGCGTTATTGCCTCCCTGATAACGCACCACCACGTCATAGCTCTCGGAAAACAGGTCGACCATGCGTCCCTTTCCCTCATCGCCCCAATTTATACCGACTATTGCAGTTTTCACCTGAGTCATATCCTCCGTAAAATAATTTTTCGGCGCCCGTTTCCGTGAAAGCTTCCGGCAGGCACCGTATATGCCGGTCTTTGATTTGTTAAAAACTTTCATGTGACATAAACTTTTTTGAGCGCACGTTTTAATTATATACGCGGCAAGACCTCTGTCAATACCTCTGAGACTGCGGAAAAAATGAAACTTATTCATTTGGTCATAAATATAATTTATATCTATTGCATTGTCCATGAATTATTTGATTAGCTATGCCGATCCCGCACTGCAATATCTCTGAGGTGAATATCAAAAAATCTTTTTCATCTGACCGGACCGAAGCCACGATTTAAAAAATAAATCTCAGGAAATCACCAAAAAAATCAAAATACCTATTGACAAAAACTGTCGTATGGTTTACAATGTGGTGCGAGA
>URSI01000057.1 GCA_900550505.1 uncultured Eubacteriales bacterium | reverse complement strand
CTGTGCCAAAGCGCATCTACCTCAGGCGTGGTGAGTCCGAAAATGAATATATTGTCGTCGCCCACTGCCTCACGTATCTCGACATTTGCTCCGTCGAGCGTACCCACCGTCAAGGCGCCGTTTATCATGAATTTCATGTTGCCGGTGCCGCTGGCTTCCTTGCCGGCAAGCGATATCTGCTCGCTTATGTCAGATGCCGGGATAAGCTGCTCCGCTGCGGTAACATTGTAGTTCTCTATAAACACAACACGCATCTTTTCGCGTATTCTCGGGTTCTTTTCGATCTCCGCGCTGAGCGCGCAGATCAGTTTTATTACCTCTTTTGCATGATAATATCCGGGCGCCGCCTTTGCCCCGAACAGAAATGTACGCGGCCGCATCTCAACAGACGGGTTCTCCAAGAGCTGTGCGTACAGCGATATTATGCTGAGCACATTCAACAGCTGCCGTTTATATTCATGGAGGCGCTTCACCTGAACGTCAAACACGGAGTCCGGGTCGATGACTATGCCGGTCCTTTTGGCATACATTTCCGAAAAACGCACCTTATTGGCACGTTTCACCTCCGAAAGCCGGTCAAGCACGGAAACATCGTCTCTGTACTTCAACAGATCAGTCAGCCTTTCCGGCTCGGTACGGTAGGATTCACCGATGCAGTCACCGATCAATTCGGCAAGCGACGGGTTGGAATAACACAGCCACCGCCGATGCGCAATGCCGTTTGTCACGTTTATAAATCTGTCGGGATAAAGCTCATAAAAATCACGGAATACCGTATCCTTCAGTATTTTTGAATGAAGTGCCGAAACGCCGTTCACGGTATGCGAACCGACAACGCAGAGGTTCGCCATGCGCACCTGCTGGTTGCCTATCACCGCCATTCGGGATATCTTATCCCAGTTACCCGTATACCGCTGCCACAGCTCACGGCAAAACCGTTCGTTTATTTCCCTGACTATATTGTATATCCGCGGCAGTTTGAGTCTGAACAGGTCCTCGTTCCAGCATTCGAGCGCTTCAGGCATTACCGTATGGTTGGTATAGCTCATGGTGTTGACTGTCGTATACCATGCTCTTTCCCACGAGAAGCCGTACACATCCATGAGCAGACGCATCATCTCGGGCACTGCCAGGGCCGGATGCGTATCGTTGATGTGTATGGCGACCTTCTCCGGAAGATTTACAAGGGTCTTATACGTCTCGAGATGGTCGCTCAATATCGTCTGCAGTGACGCGGAAACAAGGAAATACTGTTGCGAAAGCCTGAGCAGTTTGCCTTCTGTATGGTGATCGTCGGGATAAAGCACCTTCGATATGGTCTCCGCGTTGGTATTTTCCTCTACCGCCTTTATATACTGGCCCTGCGAAAACAGCTTCATATTGAAGTTGCGTATATCACGTGCGCGCCACAGCCTCAGCAATGAGGCACCGCCTCCGGCGCCGGATACCATCATATCGTAAGGAACAGCCTCGACCTCGTCGTAATCAGTGTGGATTATCTCAAGACCGTGGTCCGTCCACTTTTCCGTAACGTGACCTCCGAAGCGTACCTTCTTCGACTCATCCTGACGCTGTACGAGCCAGCCTTCACCGGAGGGCATCCATATGTCAGGCAACTCTATCTGTTCCCCGCCGACCACACGCTGCCTGAAAAGCCCGTATTCATAGCAGATCGAAAAACCCGTTGCCGGATACCCGAGTGAAGCGAGGCTGTCAAAGAAGCACGCCGCAAGCCTGCCGAGACCGCCGTTTCCCAGTCCCGCATCATCCTCATACGCATAGATATCCTCTATGTCGAATCCCCATTCGCCGAACAACCGTGAAAACTCATCCTCAAGTCCCATATTGCACAGGTTCATTTTCAACGAACGTCCCAGCAAAAACTCCATGCACAAATAATAAACCTGCTTTGCCGTCTGCTTCGTCGTTTGTTGTCTGAAGGTGCTGCGGCGAGCCGTCAGCAAGTCCCGCACCGCGAGCACGGAGGCTTTATACATTTGTTCGCCGCTTGCCTCCTCAGGGGTCGTCCCGAAATATCTGGCAAGTTTGCTGCTTATAGCTTCTTTATAGTTATTCATCAATGTTTCCTTATCGTTGGTATTTGTTGCGGGTCCACGGTAGCATCCGGGTGTCAGGCGTTCGTCAGTTCCATATACAATTTGCGGTACTCTGCGGCACTGACATTCCACGAGAAGTCCTTCTTCATCACCCGCACCACGAGCTCCTTCCAGCGCTCCTTGTCTTCATAACACTCGAGCGCGCGCTGCACGGCGTAAAGCATTTCGCCGCCGTTATAAGCATAAAAGGTGAATCCGTTGTCATCCTCATGGATGGTATCATACAGACCGCCCGCCTGACGGACGATCGGCACCGCGCCGTAACGTGACGCTATCATCTGTGAAAGCCCGCAGGGCTCGCTCTTTGAGGGCATCAGAAACATATCCGCCGAAGCGTATATGCGTTTCGAAAGCTCTTTATCATATCTCAGTGTAGTCGAGACCTTATACGGGTACCGCTGCGCCAGACGTTCAAAGTACCGCTCGAAATGATAGTCGCCCGTACCGAGCACGACGAGCTTTACATCTCTTTCCAGAAGCCTGTCGGCCGCCCACGTCAGCAGGTCAAGTCCCTTATGCGTCGTCAGCCGCGATATCACGGCTATGAGGGGCGCGTCGCTTTCCGGCAAATTCAGCTCTCGCAGCAGATATTTTTTATTCTCCTGCTTTCTGCCTATCGAACGCCAGGTATAGTTTTTTCTTATCGCAGGGTCGGTATGCGGATCGTAATACTCAGTATCGATCCCGTTTATTATTCCCCTCAGCTTCGAGGCGTATACGCCGAGCACATAATGAAGTCCGTGGGCATACTCGCTCGTGAGTATCTCCTGTGCATAACGGGGCGACACGGTAGTGACGATATCAGCGCAGATTATCGCGCCCTTCATAAGATTGACCGCACCGCCGTACTCTACTATCTCACGGTCAAACTCGGTAAGATCAAATATGTCACCGAGTATATCAAAGCCGTACACTCCCTGATATTCGATATTATGGATCGTAAACACGGCGCGTATCGCATTATACGCCGGATCCGCACAGTATTTACGGCGTAGATAGATGACGCTCAGCGCGCTCTGCCAGTCATGTGCGTGAAGCACGTCCGGCCAGAAGTCTATATGCGGCAGTATCTCAAGCACTGCCTTGCTGAAAAACGCATATCTTTCGCCGTCGTCAAAGCTGCCGTAAAGCGACTGCCGGGCAAAGTAATACTCATTATCTATAAAGTAATACGTCACACCGTCGCGCACCAGAGAATATATCCCGCAATACTGACGTCGCCAGGCGAGCGGCACGGTTATCACCGCTACCCTTGTCATCTCGTCGCGAAAGCTCTGCGGCACCGACTTGTAGAGAGGCAATACGACGCGTATATCGAGTTCGTCGCCGTAGCGACCCATGAGTGCTTTCGGAAGTGATCCGATAACATCACCCAGCCCGCCGGAAGAGGCAAACGGAAGCGCCTCGCTGGCAGCACAAAGTATTTTCAGCGGTTTCATCCTCTTTTCTTCCCCCTCAGTATATGCATTCACAAGCTTGCGTGCGCGGACCGGCTGTGCCGATTCGCGTGAAGGAATCAGACCATCGCGTTTTTCTCGATGAAGAACGGCCGTGTTTCATGCCCTGACAGCATTCTCCCGTCGCGTATCACCACATTTTTATCAGCTATAAGGCAGTTTACAAAACTTCCCTCGCCGCAAATAGCGTCCTGCATGAGTATGCTGTTCTTGACGACCGCTCCCTTGTCGACCCTTACTCCTCTGAACAGGATGGAGTTTTCGACCGTGCCCTCTATCTTGCACCCGTCCGCGACAAGCGACGAGCTGACCCGTGAACCCGGCGCGTAGTACGCCGGAGGTGAATTTCTTACCTTCGTCAGTATCGGACGCTGCTCAACGTTGAACAGCGAATTTCTTACCTCTGCGTTCAGCAGATCCATGCTGCATTTATAATAGTCGCTCAAAGAACCTATAGCCGCATAATAACCGTCATAACGCGTCACAAGTATACGATCGCTTTGAAGCCGACGCGGTATCAATTCGTTCCTAAAGCTCTTGTACTGACGCGCTATCGAATCGAAAATCAGGCTGATGAGGTATTGCCTTGTGAACACGCACACATTCAGCGAAACATCGAAAAATCCGTTATCCGCATCGCCCGCTATACGTATGCCGGTCATTTTTCCGCTGCGGTCGCTGTTGACAATGGTAACGTCACTGTCCTCGCTGCCGGTGACAAATATGTTCTTTATCACCATCGTCATCTCAGCGCCGCTGTCGATATGCTTTGCCAGTATTTCACGCAGATCCATGTTACATATCGCGTCGCAGTCGCAAAAAACAACATATTCGTCGGTCAGATCCTTGATGAACGTGAATATTCCGCGTATCGCCTCAAGTCTGTGAGTATAAAGCTTCTCTTCCTTGTCCGAATATGCATTTATAAACGGCGGCAATATTTTTATACCGCCGGAACGGCGGGCAAGATCCCAATCCTTGCCTGTGCCGAGGTGATCCATGAGCGACTGATAGTTATAGTGAGTTATTATCCCTATGGTGGATATGCCGGCATTCACCATATTTGAAAGAGAAAAATCGATGAGCCTGTAACGACAACCGAAAGGCACCGAACCCATGGTACGCATTTTGGTCAGCTCGGGTATACCGTGATCATGTATGTTTGAAAATATTATACCTGCTGCGGACATTTCGGCGAACCTCCTTCACTTTAGCCTGAAAATCAGTCAAAATACCCCGCTCCGGCTTTTGCGCCGGCCGGGATGACCGCACCTTCCGGCACAGTTATTGCACCGGACACAAGCGTAACGCCGGGATGCACGGAGCGCTCGGCTCCGATGGTAGCGTTGGGCATTACCTGCGTATTGCTGTCCATGATGGTATATGTCACTTTTGCCCCCGCACCTATCGTGCATCCGTTCATTATCACACTGTCGCGGATGACCGCCTGCGGCGATACTATTACGCCGCCGGACAGCACTGAATTGATCACTGTACCGTATATCTCGCACCCCTCGGTTATGATCGAGTTCTCGATCACGGCGTCGGCTCCCGCATAGTGCGGCGGATCTGCGGCATTCTTGAGGTATATCTTGCCGCCCTTACCGTCAAGATCGAACACAGGGGTCTCACCGAGAAGATCCATGTTTGCTTCCCACAGTGACTCAAGCGTGCCGACATCCTTCCAGTATCCTTCAAATGTAAACGCAAACATCCGCTCGCCGGAGCGATGCATGGCAGGGATCACGTCCTTGCCGAAATCGTTATGTGAATTGCGGTCGAGCTCGTCTTCCCTGAGATACTTCTCAAGCTTTCTGCGATTGAATATATACACGCCCATCGATGCCTTGGTCGACTTGGGCTGTGCGGGCTTTTCTTCAAAATCCACGATAGACATATCGTCATTTGTTATGACTATGCCGAACCGTGACGCCTCCTCTATCGGCACATCGATAACGGCAATGGTGCAGTCCGCATTATTGCGTTTATGAAAATCCAGCATCTCGGTATAATCCATCTTGTATATATGATCGCCCGAGAGAACAAGAACGTATTCCGGATCGAACTGATCGATAAAATTGAGATTCTGATATATCGCATTCGCCGTGCCGCGATACCAGTCCGAACCGTGCTGTGCCTGATACGGCGGCAGCACCATCACGCCGCCGAAGTTCCGGTCAAGATCCCACGGCTGCCCGTTGCCTATGTATTCGCTGAGCACCAGCGGCTGATACTGTGTGAGCACTCCCACCGTATCTATACCGGAATTGACACAGTTTGAAAGCGGGAAATCGATTATCCTGTACTTACCGCCGAAGGGTACCGCCGGTTTGGCCATATGTTCGGTAAGCAGATGAAGTCTGCTGCCCTGTCCGCCTGCGAGCAGCATTGCGACACACTCTTTTCTTCTCATCCCGAGACGACCTCCTTATTTTCCGTTGCGCGACCGCGCGCACGCTTTGCGGGTATATCTCCCGTACGGCGCCAAAGAGAGGCGCCGAGCGGCATCATATCCATCACCACATAATGTCTTCCGCCCGCAGATCTCGACCTGCGGCGGCGCTTATTGACAACGTCGCTGCCGCCGTATTCCGCGGCGTCGCTGTTAAGTATCTCTTCATACACACCGGGCTGCGGCACACGCATCCAGTAATTCGGCCTTTCGACCTTTGTAAAGTTTATCGCCACCACGACGAAACTGCCGTCACACGCCGTTCGTCGGTATATGACGATGCTGTCGTTTGAGTTATCTACCTCCAGCCACTCGAAACCGTTCCAGCTGCCGTCGCGTTCCCACAGCGCCGCCTCGTTCAGATACAGTGAGTTCAGCTTCTTCACATACTGCTGCAGCTTGCCGTGCTTCTCATAGCCGGTCAAAAACCACTCCACGCTCTTTTTTTCATCCCACTCCGCAAACTGCCCTATCTCGCAGCCCATAAAGAGAAGCTTTTTCCCGGGGTGAGTCATCATGTACGTCAGATATGCGCGGAGCGAATCGAATTTTTCGTCATAGCTGCCGAACATTTTGTCCAGCAGTGATTTTTTGCCGTGAACCACCTCATCGTGCGATATGGGAAGAACATATCGTTCGCCGAAAGCGTAAACAAGAGAAAACGTAAGCTTGTTATGTATCTTACTGCGAAAATATCCGTCAGTCTCCATATACTCAAGCGTATCATTCATCCATCCCATATTCCACTTCATATGAAAGCCAAGTCCGCCTGAAGCAGTCGGCGTCGTTACGCCCGGGAAATCAGTCGATTCCTCCGCTATCAGCATCACGTCGGGATAAAGCACCGACAAAGTGCCGTTCAGCTTTTTAAGAAAGCTGACAGCCTGTATATTTGTATTTGAACCGTCCGGATTAGGAAACCATTCCCCGGGAGCTCTGTCATAGTCGAGGTACAGCATGGACGCGACAGCGTCCGTGCGCAGACCGTCAACATGATATTTGTCACACCAAAAC
>URSI01000056.1 GCA_900550505.1 uncultured Eubacteriales bacterium | reverse complement strand
CTGGAGATCCGCGGGTTTGAAGTCGTAAGACTTCCCTCACGCGGGGGCGAACTGGACTACGCCATGCTTGAAAAGCTTCTTTCGGACGGTGCCGGAGTAGTGGCGGTCATGCACGTGAACAATGAGACGGGAGCGATGTACGACATTGCGCGTGTGCGCAATCTCATTGACTCTTCGGGTTGCGGCGCCCGGCTTTTCTGCGACAACGTCCAGGGCTTCATGAAAGCCGCTTGCGTGACACGGTTTTGTGACGCGATGAGCGCTTCCGCGCATAAGCTGGGCGGGCTGAAGGGCTCTGCTCTGCTTTATATAAAAAAAGGCGTGAGAGTTACGCCTCTCATCTGCGGCGGCTCGCAGGAACGCGGCTTCAGACCCGGGACCGAAAATCTGCCCGGGATCTGCGCATTTGCCGCAGCCGCATCGTACGCCGAAAAACTTGACCCCGCTCATGTGCGGGGACTTTATGAAAGGCTGTGCTCAAAGCTCGAGGCTGTCGACGGGGTAAAGCTGAACATACCCGCTCATGCGTCGGAATACATACTCAGCGTCACCATCCCCGGACCGGGAAGCGAAGTGGCACTGAACGCCCTTTCGGCGGAAGGGATATGCGTGTCAGCCGGTTCTGCCTGTTCCTCAAGAGTAAAAAGTAATCGTGTGCTGGAAGCGTACGGGCTGAAGGGCAACGCGCTGGCGACCACGCTGCGTGTCAGTTTGTCGCATGACAACACCGCCGAAGAGATAGATGACTTTGCCGCCGCGCTTGAAGGCGTTATAAAAAAATACGGTGTCCGCCGCTGAGTTTTCCGGTGCGTACGGATACAAAACCTCAAAGGAGATGTAACGCGGGTAAAATGGCTGAAAGACTTATACTTCTGAAATACGGAGAAATGGTGCTCAAGGGACTCAACCGCGGGTATTTCAATTCACTGCTTCAAAAACGTGTCCGGCAGCTGCTTGCGCCCGTCACGCCCGACGATGGTGCTTTTGAGCTCGAATATATGCAATCCACACTGTACATACGGGCACGCGGTGCGGCAGATATTGACCTTGCACTTGAAAAAGTCAAATACGTTTTCGGGGTGGTATCGATATGCATGGCATATGAAACCGCCAAGGATATGCAGGATATATCTTCCGCGGCACGTGAAAACGCCGCTGCACTGATAGGCACGGCGCGCACGTTCAAATGTGAAGCGAAGCGCAGCGACAAATCGTTCCCACTCGGCTCTCCGGAGATCTGCGAGGAGATCGGAGCCGTGCTGCTCGACGCAATGCCGTCATTGTCGGTAGACGTCCATGAGCCTCAGGTCACCGTAACCGTCGAGATACGGGACAAAGGAGCTTATATACATTCCGACGCAATCAAGGGTGCGGGTGGGATGCCCAACGGCTCAAACGGAAGAGCGCTCCTGCTCCTGTCGGGCGGCATCGACTCTCCCGTTGCGGGATATCTCGCGTCAAAGCGCGGCATAGCCATCGACTGCGTCTACTTTGAGAGCCCGCCGTACACGAGCGAACTTGCGCGGGAAAAGGTAATATCACTTGCAAAGCGTCTGTGCCTTTACAACGGCACGCTGAGACTGCATTGCGTGCCCGCGACGAATGTGCAGGAGCTTATAAGGGACACCTGCGCGGAAAAGCTTTCTACGCTGCTGCTTCGCCGTTTCATGGTGCGTGCTGCGGAACTTATCGCCGACCGCATAGGAGCGGATGCACTTGTAACCGGGGAGAGCGTCGGGCAGGTGGCAAGTCAGACTTTGCTCTCCATGTGCGTAACCAACGCTGTCGCCAAACGTCCCGTGCTGCGCCCGTGCGTAACGATGGACAAAGAAGAAATAGTAAGGATATCGAGGTCGATAGGCACCTATGATATATCCATACTTCCATATGAAGACTGCTGCACCGTATTCACTCCAAAGCATCCGAACACCCGGCCGGTGCTGTCGGAGGTCGAGGCGGAAGAGTCCAAGCTCGACACGGCGCTTCTCGCCGCTGAAGCGGTAGCCGCAAGGAAAATAATAAAGATCACCCCGGAGGACCTGATATGACACTTGCAGAAAATCTCGTAGCGCTGCTTCGCAGCCGCTCTCTTACGGTGGCGACCGCCGAATCCTGCACCGGAGGACTGGTGTCGGAGCTGATCACCGCCGTTCCCGGCGCGTCGGAGGTTTTCGTATGCGGTGTATGCACCTACACGAACGAATCGAAGCAATCCATCCTCGGAGTCAGCCCGGACACGCTTTCCCGCTACGGTGCGGTATCGCGCCAGACGGCATGCGAAATGGCCGGCGGGATCAGGCGTGTATCGGGAGCCGACATAACGGTATCGGTAACAGGCATCGCGGGGCCGGGCGGAGGCACTCCGTCAAAGCCCGTGGGCACCGTTTGGCTCGCCGTCTCTTCGCAGCACGGCACGGAAACCGAGATGCTGTCGCTTGACCCGTCTCTGACACGCGGAGAAATAAGGGATAAAAGCGCCATGACGGCATTGGGACTGTTGATGAAAGAAGCAGAAAAATGAAAAAGAAGCTGACACTTAAATTGAGACACAAAATACCGCTCACAATAGTATTCGTGTCAACTCTCGTAGAACTCATATACGCTGTACTCAGAGTCGTATTGACGGAAGATACGGTTGATTCATTTGACATACTCTGTATCGCATCGTGTACGGGAATGCTGCTGCTGATGTGGATACCCCTGTTTACAGACCGTATGTTTAACCGTGTCATACCACCCACGATGTATACATCGTTTGTGGTGTTCTGTTTCTGCGGGCTAATACTCGGGGACGTTAAAAACCTTTACGCGCATTTCACGCACTGGGACTCGATGCTGCATTTCATCTCCGGAATGCTGCTTGCAGTCCTCGGATTTGTGCTTGTGAACACCCTGAACGACAGCAAAAGGGCCGGTATCAGTATGAGCCCGTTCTTTGTCGCAGCGGTCGCTTTCTGTTTTGTGATGACGATACAGTCATTGTGGGAAATAGGTGAATTTCTCTGCGACGAGTGGTTCGGTACCAATTCACAGACCTTTCTCGAGACGACCACCGGATCATTGGTCACTGATGAGGACGTCCCGCTCGTAGGGCACGAGGCACTGCGGGACACGATGAGTGATTTCATGCTGGACGGTCTCGGCGGGCTGATCGTCAGCACCATAGGTTATTTTGACCTGAAAAGAGGCAAAAAGAGTTTTGCGAGCGAAAAGCTCATTCCTCCCGACGAGCAGGAAGAGCTTAAGGAAAATAAAGACGGCAAAAGCTGATCACTGTAAATTCCGCTCAGCATTCCGCGCAGATAAACCGGCAATTACTTACAAGATTTACACCCACGGAAAAAGTCAAACGCTTTTCCGTGGTCTTTTTTGTCAACAAATGCAGATCCGACTTATCATTACAGACAAATGAGTGAACGTCACCGCCACATGCTCATATATTGATATGGGCGGTTGCTCCGGATATCGGCACGGAGCCCGTCAAAACCACAGCGGAGCGTGATATCGGAAAATGAACATCGCAGACAGAAAATTTTGGAGCCTTGCAAATGAGATCGCCGGTCTGAGCACCGCAGAACTCTACTACCGTATAAGAAGCAGCTTTGAAAAGGTGGATGCCTCGATTAAAAAAAGCTGCGCCGACTTTTTCAATCGCTTCAACTACTGGGGCAGGCTCGACCCCGACAACGGGATATTCGAAGAAATAGAGCTTAAGGTGAAAGCGCTGTCCGAGCACATAAATGATTTTGCACGGACATATGAGCGGCTCGCCGACTACAGATCAAAAATGACGCTTTACGCAGTGCTGAGCAACTGGTACCGTTATGATTTCACCGCTGCTTCTCAGGCAAGAGAGGACCTTTTTGATGATTACTTCGACCTCGACCTTGTACAATGCGAAAGAGACGAGACGTTCGCGGATCTCGGCGCGTTTGTCGGTGACACCGTGCTCTCTTTCATAAACAACTACGGTCCGGACTGCTATAAACGTATCTATTGCTATGAGATAACACCCGATTCCTTCTCTGCCCTTTCAAAAAACCTTAACGGACTGCGTGATGTCGTGCTTAGGCCCGTCGGTGTCGCCGACACTCCCGGGCGTGCGTCCTTTTCCGGGAACAGCGCCGGCAGCTCCGCCAACACCCTCTGCGATAACGGAGACGATATTGAGGTCACAACTCTCGACGACGATATCAAAGAACCGCTCACCATAATAAAAGCGGATATCGAGGGCAGTGAATACCGTGCACTGCTGGGCGCCCGCAGGCATATATCGAACGAACGTCCCAAACTTCTCATTTCCGTATATCATAACAACGAAGACCTGTGGCGCATACCCAAACTCATCGACGAAATATTACCGGGGTACCGTTTTTTCCTGCGCTACAGGAGCTCACATCTTTATCCGACTGAGATAACTTTGTTTGCGCTATGATCATGCCGGTATGAAAAATCATCTTGAAACACTTTGTCAGCCTTGAAAACTAAAGACTTGTGTGGTATACTCAATGCGTAATCTGCCGTATAGGTACGGTCATGCCGCCCGATATGGCAACTGACGGAGGGTATAATGAAAATTGTCATTATCGGCGGTGTCGCCGCCGGAACCAAAGCCGCCGCCAAACTCAAACGCGAGGAGCGGGGCGCACAGGTCAAGATCCTTACCAAAAGCAACGATATTTCATACGCCGGATGCGGACTTCCATACTATATAGGCGGGCTTATCGGCACGCGGGATGAGCTCATTGTCAATACGCCCGCAAAATATTCAGGTCTTACCGGCGCCGAGGTCGTCACCGGATGCGAAGTCACCTCCGTAGAGCCGGCAGAAAAACGTGTCACAGCAATCAAAGATGGAGAGACGGTGACCGAATCGTACGACAGGCTGATAATAGCCGTGGGCGCGGAGCCGTTGGTGCCCGATATGCCGGGCAGGAACCTTGAAGGCGTATTCTGTATGCGCACGCCCGACGATGCCACATCGCTGCTGGACTATGTAAAATCCGCGGGATGCCGCAGAGCCGTAGTCGCGGGTGCAGGCTTTATCGGTCTTGAAGTTGCGGAAAACCTCCATACGCTGGGCATTTCCGTCACCGTCATCGACGCTGCGCCACAGATCATGCCGAACGCATTTGATCCCGAAATGGCGGACTACGCCAAGCGTAGGCTCAGAGAAGCCGGAATGAGGATAATCACCGGCAGCAGGATACTGTCCGTTAAAGGCACGGAAAAAGCGACCGGGATAGAGACCGACAGCGGCTCTGTCGACGCCGACGTCGTGGTGCTTGCCATAGGCATACGGCCTGCAACGCGCTTCCTTGAAGGCAGCGGCATTGAGACCGAGCGCGGAGCGGTGATCGTGGATGAGCATATGCGTACCAATATTCCCGACATTTATGCGGTAGGCGACTGCGCTTTGGTGCATAACATGATAAGCGGCAAACGTCAGTGGTCCGCGATGGGCTCCACTGCCAATATCGCCGCACGCGCAATGGCGAAATATATCGCTGACGGCAGCGGAGAATACAGAGGATGTCTGGGCACCGGCGTAGTAAAGCTGCTTTCCGATCTCAACGCCGGCAGGACGGGATTTACCGAACGTCAGGCCGTTGAAGCCGGCTACGACCCTGTTTCGATAGTATGCGTAACCGACGACAAGGCGCATTATTACCCCGATTCATCCTTCTTCATAACAAAGCTGATAGCGGACAATGCCACGCACAAATTGCTGGGCATACAGGTCTTCGGCGCAGGTGCTGTCGACAAAATGACTGATATTGCAGTCACCGGGATCGCCGGCGACTTTAAGATCGAGGATTTCGACACGCTCGATTTTGCATATGCGCCCCCGTTTTCTACCGCCATCCACCCGTTCGTTCAGGCTTGCTACATACTTGAGAACAAGCTGTGCGGAGAGTTTGAGAGCTTCACTCCCGCGGAATACGCCGCAGGTGCCGCAAAGGGCTACAAAGTCATCGATGTGCAGCCGGCACAGACCGTGCCCGGCGCAAAATGGATAGACCTCTCACGCGTAAACGGTCCGATAGACGGCATCGCACCCGACGAAAAGCTGCTGCTCGTATGCACGCGCGGCAAGAGAGCGTATTTCCTGCAAAACCGTCTGAAATACTACGGATATACGAACACTCGTGTTCTTGAAGGCGGCGTTACGTTCAACACCGTACGCGCCGAACGCACGGAAGGTGCGATACCGCCGGACGAGGTCAAGCGTGTAAAGGGACTCGGCTGCCTTCAGGACAAACGCTATCCGGACCGCTTCAACGTGCGCGTCATCACACGCAACGGAAAGCTGACGAGTGAAGAGCACCGGATCGTAGCGGAAGCAGCCGAGCGGTTCGGCTCAGGCGAAGTGACGATGACGACGCGTCTCACACTTGAAATACAGGGCGTGCCCTATGACAACATAGAGCCGCTGCGTGAATTTTTGGGTGCCGCAGGACTCGAAACCGGCGGAACCGGTTCAAAAGTCCGTCCCGTCGTATCCTGCAAGGGCACAACCTGCCAGTACGGACTGTGCGACACCTTTGCGCTGAGCGAAAAGCTCCACGAGCTCTTTTACGTCGGATATCACAACGTATCGCTGCCGCATAAGTTCAAGCTTGCGGTGGGCGGCTGCCCGAACAATTGCGTGAAGCCGGATCTCAACGATCTCGGAATAGTAGGTCAGAGGCTCCCCGAGCCCGATCTTTCAAAATGCCGTTCCTGTAAGGTATGTCAGATCGAAAAGGTATGTCCCGTGCATGCCGCATCACTTAAGGACGGGAAACTGGCGATAGACCCGAACGGCTGCAACCACTGCGGACGCTGCGTAACGAAGTGCCCGTTCGGCGCACTCAACGGAAGCACCTATGGATACAAGATATACATCGGCGGGCGCTGGGGAAAACGGATAGCGGAAGGAAAGCCGCTTTCACGCATTTTCACAAGCGAGGCGGAAGTGCTCGAATTTTTCCCTGAGCAGGAGCAGCGCACCTGCCAGGCGACCGAATACGCCAAGGCGCAGGGCGCGTATGTGGATGAAAACAACGGCAATTCGTG
>URSI01000055.1 GCA_900550505.1 uncultured Eubacteriales bacterium | reverse complement strand
ATAAACGGGATAATCGATTGGGTGAATGAAAAGCTGCCGTTTCACGATTTTTCCGACGCATTGTATCAGATATGGGACAACCTTGACGGTTATCTTATTGACGCTATAAGTGCCATAAGCGGTAATTTTGATACGATACTGACGCTGCTGACCGATACCGTCATGCTGATACCAGGAATTCTGATTTTTATCGTAGTGACAATAATTTCGTGCTTTTATCTTGCTTGCGATTTCAAGAAAATCAACGAATTCATTGCATTGCAGCTGCCGACGCGGGTGAGGGTTTTCGGCGGCGTGGTCAAGCGTCAGCTTTTTACTACTGTAGGTAAATATGTCCGCGCATATTCACTGATAATGCTTATAACATTTACGGAGCTTTTCGTGGGCTTTACCATACTCGGCATCAGATATTCTTTTGTTCTTGCTCTCATTACTGCCGTAATAGACATCATGCCTGTGCTCGGCACCGGTTTGGTGGTGTTGCCATGGTCGGTGTACTGTTTTTTCACCGGCGACATATTCCTCGGTGTCGGATTGCTGATACTTTATTTGGCGATCACGATAATACGTCAGATAATCGAGCCGCGCATAGTAGGCTCGTATATAGGGCTTTATCCGCTCACTACTCTGATCGCCATGTATGTGGGCACTCAGCTGATGGGGGTTTTCGGGTTGTTTTTCTTCCCGATCGCCATAATATTGCTCAAAAAGCTCAATGAGGAAGGACACGTCCGTCTGTGGAAGATACCCGACGATCCTGTGGAGGATGAGCCGGCACGTGTCGCAATGATGCGCCGTCTGAAGCAGCGCGCGCAGTCGCACCGTGAAAAACGAGATTCCGAACGGCAGAAGCATGATGAATCGTCAGACTGCGCCACCGGTGCCGGTGATGAAAATGACATACGGAAGCATGAAGAATGACCGTAAGTAAATATTTTCTGGAAGGAGTTTATGGATATGCAGATCACAAAGGACACGATAATCGGGGAACTTATTGATATCGATCCCGGTACCGCCAAGTTTCTCTTTGAAATAGGCATGCACTGCCTCGGATGTCCGGCGGCCAGGAGTGAGACCATCGCTCAGGCATGCGAAGTGCACGGTGCGGATGCCGATGCGCTCGTGGCAAAGCTCAACGGGTATCTTGAGCAGAAAAAATAAGAGATGCGACAGAAAACGCTCCGGTTCAAACCGGAGCGTTTTGTTGTGTGTTATGGACGAATTACCGTATATGCTTACTCCTGCCCGAGTTGAGATATGAAACGACGTACCAGTGCTCTCAACCCGACTGAGACAAAATAAGTGATGATAAATACAAAGACCGCCGCCATTTCCTGCGCCAACACGAATTCGCCGCGCATCACGGTGAAAAACAACACCACTGACACAAGATTGATGCAAAAATGTGATATCCGTTTTTGCGCAGAGGTCCACGTTTTGATGTCAAACAGCAATACCGAGGCGCCGTATACCGCCGATGCTGCAAGAATGCAGAGAAGTGTACCGAATGTCGGCGCGTATGCCGTATCCATATCTTCAATTATATAGAAAGATGCAGACAGCGCAAGCGTCGTCAACGTATAACACATGGCGGCGTTAAGCAGAACGCCGCGCAGCCCCTGTTTTTCCATCATTCGTTACCGATATATTTGCCGAGCTGGCGCGGAAGCTCCTCAGCGGGCATGGATGCCGTTACCACACAGTGCAGATGGTATTCATCTACCACCGGTGCGAGCATTTCCATGAATTCGACAAACGAGTCCATATCGTCCTGACATATTTTCAATGCGGAATCGATAAACAGCTCGGTCACGTCGTAATTACCGGCAAGTATACCGCAGATGAAACCGTAAAGCCGTTTCCCGTCTTTAATATTGTAGTCCTTCGCGTCTATCAGGCGCACCTGATATTTTACGTCGTACGTCAGTTTCTTGCCGTACTCCACACACACTACCACGCCGTGCGAGGCGGACACCGCCTTGTTCACGTCGTCAATAAGCCTTTTAGTCTTGCCGGTGCCCTTGACACCCACTATCAGGTTGATCATACTGTTTACCTCCGGTTTATGTTATTTTTCGGTATGACCGCCGAGGCGGCCGCCAAGCACTGCCGAAAGCTCCTCGTATCCGGGCTTTCCGAGCAGGGCAAACATATTCTTTTTATATTGTTCGACGCCGGGCTGGTCGAAAGGATTGACGTCGAGCATATATGCGCTCGCCGCACAGGCGAGCTCGAAGAAATACACGAGTTCTCCGAATGTTTTCTCGTCGTTATTGTCGTATTCAAGCACGATATTCGGTACATTTCCGTCGCTGTGAGCGAGGACTGTGCCGAGAAACGCGCGCCGGTTTATCTCCGTCAACGGCATCCCGGCAAGAAAGTTCAGCCCGTCCGGATCATCTGCGTCAAGCGGCATGGCGATATCGTCATCTGCCTTGCGGCGGAAGACCACCGTCTCAAAAAGGCTGCGCTCACCCTGCTGGATATACTGACCCATCGAATGGAGGTCGGTGGTGAATATCGCGGAAGCGGGGAATATGCCTTTGCCCTCTTTGCCTTCCGACTCTCCGAAAAGCTGCTTCCACCATTCGCACATATATCTGAAGGAATTTTCATAGCTTACCAGCATTTCGATCTTTCTGCCGGAGCGGTACAGGGCGTTGCGCAGCAGCGCGTATCTGTACGGCGCGCACCCGGTTCCTTCTGCAAGATAACGCTCACGCGCGTCACGCGCCGAGTCCATTACCGCATCTATATCTATGCCCATGCAGGCTATCGGCAGAAGCCCGACAGCCGTCAGTACGGAATAGCGCCCGCCTATGTCGTCCGGCACCACGAAAGTCTCGTAGCCCTCCCGGTCGGCGAGCTGTTTCAGCGTGCCGCGCTCCCTGTCGGTGGTGACTACTATGCGTTCCCTGAGCTGCTCTTTCGTGTAACGCTTCGCCATCATTTCGCGGATGACTCTGAAAGCCGCTGCCGGCTCAGTGGTCGTTCCGGATTTCGAAATGACTATCACCGTTACCTCTTTGTCTTCGCACAATTTCATCACGACCGAAAGGTCGTCCGGCGACAGCGAACATCCCGCAAAGTACACATCCGGTGTGGACTTCTTCATGTTATTGTAATACGGTGTGCGCAAAAACTCCTGCGCTGCGCGCGCGCCGAGATACGAACCGCCTATGCCGATCACGATCACGGCTCCGCTTGAAGCAATGATGCGTGCAGCGGTACGCTTGATCCTGGAAAACTCGTCTCTGTCGTAATTAACGGGCAAATCGCGCCAACCGATGAAATCACTTCCGCGGCCGTTCCCGTTCACGATCATATCGTGAGCCTTTTCGAGCGGCGCGCGGAGAGCTTCAAGCTCGGCGGGCGCGATAAAATCTTTCAGATATTCATCCCTGAGGACAACATTCATATCAGGTGACTCCGTAACTTTGTTTATACATCAATTATACCTGCTTTGCGACACGTTGTCAACAGCAAAAACCGATTTTCAGATATTCAACATATTAAGTTTCTCAGGGCTGTTTTTCGTTTTTTGTACGGGGCTTTCTGTGGAGCTCTTTTCCGAGAGGAGATATGACAAATTTGCCGATGATCGACGCCGCGGTTATGGCCAGCGCCATACTTCCCGCCGCCGTCAGCGTCCTGACCACCATCTCTATGCCTGATATCGTGTTCCCATGTGTGAACTCCAGCATGGTGTTGTACAGCATGACGCCGGGCACGAGCGGTATTATCGCGACGATCGATATGACCGTGGTCGGAGTACGAAGTATCCGGGCGAATACTTCCGCGAGCACACAGCACAGAAACGTCCCCGCGAAAAACGCCAGCACCTCGGAGCGGCTCAGCAATGCGGCGTACAGCCCGTATCCTACCGCGCCGATAAGCGACGAAGCCGCGAGTGTATGATACGGCGCATTGTTGCGGAGCCCGAAGAAAAGAGATGCGAGAGCTATCGCCGCGCCCTTCACGAGCAGTTCAGTCAAAGCATTCATGTTGCACCGCCTATATCAGAAGCACTGCGCCGACGGCGGCAGCTATCGAGACCGCGACCATAAACGCTTCTATCATACGAGCCGAAGTCGAAACGATGTCTCCGTTTATGCTGTCACGCATGGCGTTTGTCACTGCCAGACCCGGCAGCATGGGCGTTATGCCGGAAACTATCACGTTGCCGACGTCGGTGCCCAGCCATATTTCTCCCAGTCTTGCCGCACCCGCTATGACTGCGGATGCGACAAAATATGAGATGAATTTAGGCAGCCGCAGTCTGTCCAGAAGATAGTACAGAACCATTCCGCACAGTGCCGAGGCGAGAGTCACGAGTGCATCGCCTGTGCCGCCGCCGAATACAACAGAAAAGCAGGTGGCGGAGCCCGCCGCAAGCGGTACTTTCTTCCAAAGCGGCATCGGAGCGGTATGTGCCGTCAGACGCTTGCGCGCCTGCGATGGAGTCATGCTCCCGTCCGTGAGCCCGCGGGATACCGCTATGGCGTCATCAAGGCGGCTCAGATCAGTGCCGCGGTCCATTATCGAAGCCGAGCGCGTTATATAATCGTCCCCGCAGCGCACACCCAGAGTAAGTGCTGTGGGCAGCGCAATGACGTCTACGGTATCGGCACCGTTGGCGCTGAGTATTCGGGTGCAGCACTCATTTGCGCGATAGGTCTCGCCGCCGCATGCCAGTATGGTACGCGCCGTCAGCAAGGTGATATCTATCAGTTCTTCCGATATTCGGGCGTTTGTTCGCTGCCGTTCCGGTTCGTTACGGCCGGCTGCGTTTGACAGCTCCTCAGACACTTAGTCAAGACTCCCCGTATTGTAGTATTTGACATACTCGTTATGATAGTCGTCGGTTCCTATTATATCAGGTGCATAGTAGTGGGAATATGCGAAAGTCACGTATCCGCTCACGTATTTTGAGGCTATATTCATTTGTCTCACAAAGCGCTCCAGAGGCGCCGGCGTCCATGTGCTCTGGTCGAAGTTTTCGTTATTTGCCCAGAATACAAGACCGTCTACGGTGTCGCAGGCCCGTTTGAGCGCGGCGAAATATCCGTCCATCTGGTCAATGGTTATGTGACCTGCGCCCACGGCGTCCTGACAGCAGAAAATATCGCCCTCTCTGAAGCGTGTTTTTGCAAAAATAGCTTTCCATTCCGCTTCGGTCGCTTGGACATCCACGCTGTTTCTCACAAAGGGCGAGAGCATCAGCGGAAGCTCCGGATCGATAAGAGTGAGCTCGTCAAGGTACAGATTGAGAAATTCGGCAGCCTGATCGACATATCCGAGACCGTTGTAGTATTCCCACGCGAAATACCATCCGGCAAATGCGTTGGGATATTTTTCCTTGTAAAGATTGTACAGGGAATGAGCAACCTGCTTGCCGACTTCAGCCTGGTTGCGGTACCAATCCGGCTGAGAGGCTGCTTCGGTCCACCACTCGTCCGCAATGTTCAGACCGAGAAACACTTTTACGCCCATCTCTTCGCTTACCTTCAGCAGCCTCGGTATCATTACGGCGTATTCGGTGTAGCCGCCCGGCGCCTTCTGGTCGTCGGAAGGTGCGGCGTTGAAGTAGGCGTCCGAGAATTTGCCGTAAGGAGTGGTGCAGCTCCACTGCACTATCACAGTGTCTATCCCCGCCTCAAGCAGTGTTTCAAGATGGTTTTCCCATTTTTTCTCCGTATACCCCGAAAACGCCCAGGGCTGAATAAATGTGCCGGTCACATAAGGCCAAGTTCTGTCTATCATATCTGTAGATTCCTCCGTGGAAACAGTATCGGATGTTTCGTAGCCGGCAGACTGCGCGTCGGATAAAGCTTCTGAGCCGTTTTGGCTTTCCGTGGGCGCAGTCGTACAGGCAGTGAACGTAAACAGTGCGGCGAGCACGCACAGGAGTATGACTTTAAATGAGCGTTTCATATCGGTTTTCCTTTCATGTCGGATAAGCTTCCGGAATATGCACCGAAAAGCTTATGTTCGATGCAGAGAGATGCTCGAAGTCCCTTTCACGGCTGCCCAGTCGACCGGTTCCATGCCGTTGGCGACGAGAAAAGCGTTCGCCCGCGAAAAATGGTGACACCCGAAAAAGCCGCGTGACGCCGAAAGAGGACTCGGATGCGGAGCGGTGAGCACCAGATGGCGCTTATTGGTGATAAGTTCCATCCTCCGCCTTGCGTATGCGCCCCAGAGCATGAAGACCATCGGCTTTTCACGTTCGTTGAGCAGTTGGATGATGCGTGAGGTCAGGTACTGCCATCCTATACCGTCGTGGCTCCCGGCTGCACCTTCCCGTACGGTGAGCACGTCGTTGAGCAGCAGTACGCCGCTCTTCGCCCAAGGTATCAGGCAGCCGCTCTGCGGCGGCGTTATGCCGAGATCGCCCGACAATTCCTTGTAGATATTGCATAGTGAAGGCGGGACGGTGACTCCTTCCGGAACCGAAAATGCCAGTCCGTGAGCCTGACCGTATTCGTGATACGGGTCCTGTCCGAGTATGACCACCTTGACGTCGTCATAATCCGTCAGCCGCAGTGCGGTGAATATGTCGTTCATCGGCGGGAACACCCTGTACGGATGCGAGCCGAGATACTCGTCCTTCAGAAAGGAGCGGAGCTTTTTGTAATAGTCCTTTTCAAATTCATCCGAAAGCAGCTCCTGCCAGTGATTACCGAGCTGTACCATGGTTATTTCGTGCCGTACAGCCTGTCGCCCGCGTCGCCGAGCCCGGGGACTATATATGCGTGTTCGTTAAGACATTCGTCAAGCTGTGCTATGAATATGTCCACGTCCGGGTGGGCTTCCTGAACGGCCTTGACTCCCTCGGGCGCGGCGATCAGGTTTATCATTTTTATGTTTGAGCAGCCTCTTTGCTTGAGACAGTTTATTGCAGCCACCGCGGAGCCGCCGGTTGCGAGCATCGGGTCGAGCACGATCAGCAATCTGTTTGCGGCGTCGTCCGGTATCTTGAAGTAGTACTCTACCGGCTTCATGGTCTCATGGTCTCTGTACAGTCCTATATGTCCGACACGTGCCGTAGGCAGTACCGATAAAAATCCGTCTACCATACCGAGCCCCGCTCTGAGTATCGGTATTATCCCCACCTTCTGGTCCGAGATGAACTTACCTGTTGTT
>URSI01000054.1 GCA_900550505.1 uncultured Eubacteriales bacterium | reverse complement strand
ATCTCGATGATCAGCCCCATTATCGTCTTTGATTTTTTAAAATCAGCAAATTCCGCCAGCATTTCCTTCGTCTTGGCGCAGCAGCTCATCACAAGCTCTGATATCTCAAGGCAATCACGGCGTATGTGCGTGATGTTATTGATATAAAGCCTCATTGCTATATCGTCTATGGCGTCCACCACATCATCGATGTTATGCGCGAGCTTCATGATATCCTCACGCTCGATTGGTGTGATAAACGCACGAAGCAGGCTGTTCATCAGGTCATGCTTCACGGAGTCCGCTGTATGCTCGATCTCGTGCAACTCCTGCATTCTGTCGCTCAACGTATCACGGCTGAAATTCTTCAGTATGTCGTCCAACATTACCGAAGCGTTGCATGCACATTCGGCGGACTTCACGAACATATCAAAGTAATAGCTGTCGTTTTTTCTTGACATTTTTTTGCCCTCATATCAAAATATTTTCATAAACACGGTAGCGACCAGCCACCCGATCAAACCACATCCAGGGAAAGTGAGTACCCAAGTCAGCACCATATCCTTCACGACCGTATAGTTTATTGCGGAAAGCCGTTTCGTCGCACCCACACCCATTATTGCCGTTGTCTTCGTATGCGTAGTGCTGACCGGAAGCCCCCACACAGATGAAAGCAGCAAACAGAATGCTGCCGCAATATCCGCCGAAAACCCCTGATATTTATCGAGCTTCACCATATCCATGCCCACGGCCTTGATTATCTTGTAGCCCCCCGCGGAAGTTCCGACAGCCATCACGGCCGAGCACAGGACCATCATCCAGATCGGTATAGTCACCGCGCCGGTCGTGTCGGAATTGTTCGCAAGGAACACCCCGAGGATCATAACGCCCATGAATTTCTGACCGTCCTGCGCACCGTGCATAAAAGACATCGCTGCCGCTCCGAATATCTGCGCAGCACCAAAGCCATTATTTGCACGCCGTCGGTCGGCACGTCTGAACAGGATCATAATGAGCCGTGTTATCACATAGCCGCTGCAAAATCCCAATACCGTAGAAAGTGCCAGACCGTAAAGCACCTTGACCCATTCCGAGCCATTGATTCCTTCGAATCCGTTATGGAGCGCTATCGCAGCGCCGGATATACCGGCTATCAGTGCATGGCTTTCGCTCGTCGGTATCCCGAAATACCACGCCGCGACCGCCCATATTATGATAGCAAACAGCGCCGCGCACAGAGCTATCGATGCCTCATTATTATTCCCGTTGAAATTGACCATGTTTTTTATGGTCATCGCGACTGTGGGCGTTATCATGGTCATAACGAGAACGCCGAGAAAGTTAAAAAAAGCCGAAAGCAATATTGCCGAGCGCGGTTTCAGCGCGCGTGTAGCGATGGCAGTGGCAATTGCGTTAGGTGCGTCAGTCCAACCGTTGACGAATATCACTCCGAGCGTGAGCATTATCGTGATGAACAGGGCAGGGCTGCCAAATAGCTGGGAGACGAACCATGAAAGACTCAGGTCCACACTTTTTCTCCTTTTCGTTTTCCTTTTTGTTTTTGTCTGTGCGAACGGAATTCCGCACACGGACACAACACGGTGACAAGTCATCGCTAACAACGTTACGCCCCTGCACTGACATACTACTTTAAAGGCGCAAACGTCCAATCAAAGTCATTATAACATAGATTTTTCACTTTGTCTACAAAAACCGCACAGCTATATTGATTTTTTATTTCGCACCGTATCTGTTCTGTTACCATCCGACAAATTGAATCAGTAAAGTACTGTGACCAATATAGCAGCAGGTTTGTCAAGCAAAACCGTTACATCGATTCAAACGACCGTTATCCTCAAAAAAAGAGCCGCGGCATTGCCGCGGCTTAAATGAAATAAATATGATAAATCAACAGACAAACTTCGTTCAAGCCAACGGTCTGCCGAAAGAATCCCTGAATCCACCCGACAGGATCGAAATCAGGTCAATAATAGTGCCCACACAGCACCAGCCACCGGTAATAAGGAACAAAACGCCCGTGCCGACCTTGCCCACATACATCCTATGCAGCCCGGCCAAACCAATAAATCCCAGGCAGCACAACACCAACGCCATTATTTTGCTTTTTAATGGGCCACCAACGCCCATCATTCCGGCATTAACATTTTCATTCGTATTGGTGTTTGTTATGTTGATGACGGGCTGAGATTTTGCTGCCTCATCAATAACATTTCCGAGATCATCCTTGCAGTAAAGCTTGCCTTTTACCTCCACAAGACAATCTTTACAGAACGGCTTGCCGCAATATACGCACATTCCTTGTGCTTCGACCTCAGGATGCTTTGTACAGTTCATATTCTATTATTCCCCCTTCTTATTGTCTTCATCGGTATTGCCGAACAGCTTTACAAATACGTTTCTCAGTACGAACAGCGCAGTTATTCCCACAATAACGCAACTGAATAATCCTCCGAATATAAACACCGGTATCATATTCGAAATATTCAGATTTTCAAAGTTGAATATTTCCTCGCCATATGATCCCAGTAAAAATGCTGTTCCCAATGTCACCAAAATGCAAAGAAATGAAACAACGACAAGAATTATCAGCTGCGAAAAGAAAGACTTGTTCTTCAAGACAATCACTCCCCTACCGTAATATATATGAAAAGAAATACCGTCTCGATTACGTTAACACATTTTCTTACCCTTGTCAACACTAAACTACAATATCATCCATTTTTACACCGGTATATTATCAAGCCAAATCAACCGATAAATGTAAAGCGTAAATGTCAAAACACCCACCGTGACAAAGACAAGATCCGCTGCTCTGCGCGATACGGGCAACACGTCAACATGAAAGCAAAGCCACAATGCAAAAACAAGCGGAACCGCCATGGGATGCCACTGCATATATCCCGTAAAGTCAAGCTTAACAAGACATATTAGCGCTCGTGTCACGCTGCATGTGGGGCACGGGAACCCGAATATCGCTCTGAACGGGCAGCCTATTCCCGACAGCTCATATAACAACGGCACGATGATCAACAGTGCCACTGCCAAAGCATGCTTCACCAACAACCGCCCGCCACCTGAGCGGCTCATTCCTCCCACTCTATGGACACTTCCTCTTCCGTGCTCTCATCGATGTTGCTTTCGTCACCTTCGCTCCCGTCACCGGATACGGGCTCCTGCGACTCATCAACATGGGGTACCGTCTGTGATATATCGATAGTTACCGTCCCGTTCAGATAGTAAACGGTGATGCCGAGCACCTCATCCCCAGCCGCAGGTTTTGTCGCTGCGAATATGGTATCGGTACTGTACACAATGTCATCGAAGCCATCTGCACGCAACGTATCCACATACATCCGGAATTCCTCGCTGTCCGTATCGTAAACCGTGATCACGGTAGGATGTCCCTGTTCCGCATCCACATTGACGACCCGCCCGGCTGAGTATTCAGGCACGGCGGAAGCGAGCACGTCAGCAGAAGGCCAGCCGACGGTAGGAAGGCTCGTATGGGCAGTTGACTCGTTGCCGCTTTGCTCCGCCGGAGAAAAAAGCTCGCAGGAACTCAGCGTAAGCACCATCAAAACCGATATGACAGCCGCCGAAACAGCCACGGCACATCTTTTATTCATCATAAATCATCCTTCCGTTTTTTACATCCGTCACAGCGACATTCGCCGACATTATCCGACACTGCACGAAGTTCGAACAGATCAAGACACGGGAAGCCGGGGACTCACAGCTCTTTGCTGAATTTTATAATACCGCTCTTTCTTAATATCATATAAGCGGCACCGCAAAGTATCATCATAGCTCCGAATACGATGAGAACCACCGTCGCCGTATTTTTGACTTTTGGCAGCACGGAGACATCCTTTGCCTCCTCAAAAACCACCGTCAGCTCACAATCCTCCTGCACGGAACTCAGCGTATACCTGCCGTCTCCCTCATATTCCACCTCGACTCCGTTGAGCAACACCTTCATGGCTCTGTAGCCGTCTTCCGGAGTAAACTCAAATGTCACGGTATCCCCCGGGAGCACGGAAACGCTGCCGGAAGGCGAAACGCTTCCGCTGCCTTCGACCTTCACGGTCACGGTATAATGCTCGCCGCCGTTATCGACTATAACGGTCTCAACACCGGTATATGGTATCGTCAACACACCAGCGGCATCGCAGTAGTGCTCGCCCATGCTTTCTGCGACGCCTCCGCTCACCGTATACACCGTATATTTTCTGCCCGCGCTGCTTGCCCCCAGCGAAAGCGACACCGCAGACTCCGGCAGTCCGGATTCATTGAAGGTAAGCGTGAAGTGCGCATTGCTGCCTGCGATATCCTCATGACCCCCCAGGGTCAGCTTCAGTCCCAAGTCAAGCGGCAGTTCCGAGCGTCCTTCGAACGCACCTGCATCAAACAAATACTCATAGCCGTTACCGTAGGCTATCACCGACTCTCCGTTATGCTCCGCCACTATACGCGCGAGCACCTGAGGGGACAGTATCGTATAATCAAGCAAACCTATCGAAAGCGGCTTTGCGTTCCAGTCGACGTCGCCTTCAAGCACCATGTCGACGTCCCAGCCCTCACCACGCTTAAATGTAACGGTCATAATGGTGTCACGCGTCACGCGGGAAACCGTATAAACGCCGCCGCTGCCCTTAAGAGTGCCGTAGTCGACCGTCACTTTGTCTATTATATAACCTGAATCGGGAGTTATCACAAACGTTGCGCTCCCGCCCGAAACAACGTTCGCCGTGCCCGGCGTGACCGTGCCGCCCTCGCCCACCTCAACTATGACCGAATAGTGGGTCTCCACCGCAAAGGTAACGGCAATGATACGGTCGGACGTTATATTTTCGAGTGTAAAAGTCTTTCCGGAAAATGACACGCTGTCTCCGTCCACCGTTATGCGCGAAACGTAATGGCCGCTTTCCGGCGATAATTCAAGCGTCAGCGAACCGCCGTCGGTCACTTTCACCTCACCGAAAGGCGACACGGTGCCACCCGTAGAAGCACGTATCGTAACGGTGTGCTCCGTGACAGGCTCAGAGGACTTTCTGAAAGTGACAAAGACCATAGTCTCGGCCATAATGTTCTCAAGCTTATACTCGCTTCCGCTGAATCCCGATATGACTTCTCCGTTTACGGTAAGCGTATCAATGACATAACCGCTGTCCGGCTTGAAAGTTATCGTAAGGGAACCGCCCTCACGCACCTTAGTCACGCCGTCGGGGCTGACTCTGCCGTTCTCACCCGAACCGGTTATCACCGCAAACTCCTGCTCTTCTATGTACAGAGCATATATCCCGGCCGTCGACTGCTCTATCGTATATTCGCCGGTAAATTCGCCGTTGAAAAGCTCGGTTTCCGCGCTGCCGTCAAAAAAGAGAACGTGGGCGACCTTACCCGCGCGCGAAGGCTCCGAGATAATCAAAGTCGCCTGCGCGTTTCCGCTCACTTTGAACTGCTGATATAAAAAGCTGTCGTCGGGCTCCGTAAAGCAATCCTCTTTGTTTGCGGTTATGCTTATTTCACTGTTCTGAAAGCTCCCGTTCACCTTGACTCCCGCAAGAGTGAAACTGAAGCTGCCCGTGAGCAACAGCGAATCGGCTGCGGGAGAACCGAGTTCCACCGTTCCGCTTACGCCGGAAGCATCATAATCCGCACCGCGGCCGCCGTCGGATTTGTCCCCGCCGCGCACACTGCCGGCAACGCTGATCCGGCAGAAACCGGAGCCGAACAATATTCCCGCTCCGCCGCCGTTACCGCCGCAGAAACGGAAGAAGCAAGTCCGTCGATGCCGTCTGTAAGATTGACCCCGTTGGTAAAGCCGAGAAAAGCCACTATCACAAGAGGTACTATCAGAAAACCTATGTCAATTTCCCGCCTTGCAAACGGTATATATAAAATACCGCCGACTGCAGGGTCGGTATACGCTTTGAATGCCGCCACCACGGCTATAAGAAACTGAAATACAGCCTTCTGAGTGCTTGTCAGTCCGAGATTGCGGTGAAACTTGACTTTTATATAATCGTCAAGAAAACCCAGTACTCCGTATGCCAGCGTAATCGCCATCGTTACGCCGGCAAGCCTGCTGCTTCCGGCTACCGTCAAACATGCCGCTGCGGTCAGACCGCCGAGGATCGCTGTCCCGCCCATTGTCGGAGTCCCTTTTTTGCCTTCATGCAAGCTTACAAAACAAAGTATCTCCTGCCCGGCCTTCAGCTTTCTCAGAAGCGGCAGGATAAAAAGCATCAGCAAAAAGGTTACGACCAGGCCCGTAAGCCCTCCGAACAAAAGTCTTTCCGGCATCATTTTATTTTATAAGCTCCTTAATGAAAAGCAGATCACTGTGCCTCTCTTCTCCGTCTTTTCTTATTATCGTTTTTTCCGCACCCTTCCCGAGTACCGCTACCGTATCCCCTTCCCGTGCGCATTTCAGCGCCTCTATTATGGCTTGCTTTCTGTCCTCGATCACCCTGAACGGCACCTTTATGCCGGGGATTATTTCCCTTATTATGTCTTCACGGTTTTCACTCCGGGAATTGTCTTCCGTCAGCACTATAAGATCGCTCAGTTTCGACGCTTCTTCCCCCATTTTCGCACGCTTTGACCTGTCACGGTCGCCGCCGCATCCGAAAACCGTGATAAGCCTGCCCTTTGTTTCTTTTCTCAAACAGTCCAGTATATTCGCTATCCCTTCGGGCGTATGGGCAAAATCCACAACTATGTTTACGCCATCATTTTCCAATCGCATTCCGCGTCCTTCGATATGATCCGTATCGGATATACCTTGCGCTATTGCCGCGGTTTTTATGCCCGACACAAGACTCGCCGATACCGCCGCCATTATGTTATAAATATTGTACCGTCCCTTAAGTCGGCTCTCTATATGTAATTTTTCGCCGCGAAATTCTATATCCATTCCGACGCCCTTTTTGTTCTCCGTCAGACTCACTGCCCTTACGTGTGCACTTTCATCAAATCCGTATGAAACCGTCGGAACCAGAGGCTTGCCGCACAGCTTTTCTCCGACAGGATCGTCACAGTTCACTACGGCTGCCTTTAAATACTTCCTGCAGAAATAACTCATCTTTACCTCGGTATATCGTTCCATCGTTTCAAAAAAATCAAGATGGTCCTGCGAAATGTTTGTGAATACCCCTATGTCTGCCA
>URSI01000053.1 GCA_900550505.1 uncultured Eubacteriales bacterium | reverse complement strand
CTTGAGGATCGCAATTGCTATGGATGCCCGGTGCGAAGTTTTCATTCCGCTTCTGAAGCTGATCTCACAGTTGCCTGCAATCTCATCGCCGATATAACAAGTGATCCCCAAGGTGTCAGGTGAAGAGCGCAGACGGTTTACCCACGCTTTTTCCTGTTCAGCGGTGATGTCCCATTCCTCGGGATAACGAGCGAGAAAGTCTGTTTCACCGCAAGCCTTCTTTATGTAGTCCAGCATTTTCTCCGCGTCCTCAACACATGGACTCTTCAAGACAGCCGTTCTGCCGTCTTTTAAGGTTATTTTCTTTTCTTCAAATATCATCGTCATTTTCCTTTCTGTTAAGTGTGATGTCGTACTGATCTGAAGCAATATTCTGAATGTTTACGGCATCGCCTTGCCGAACAATAATGTTCACTCCGCCTTTTGTATTTGCCTTGAAGATTTCAATGTTGCACTCCATCAGCTCCACGGTAACCACGCCATACTCATCCTGTGCGAAATAGTGAGAATATCGACCGGTGCCGCACCGATCTCAAGGATACGCATACCTGGCTTCAGATATTTCTCGACATAATGGACCGTAGTCAGAAATTCGACCATACCACGATTGCATATCACGCTTGGAGGTCAAACGCGCGTCTTCATTGTGTGTCGTGTAATAGTTTGTGAGTGCCTCCGTTCTTTCCATGATTCTGCCTCCAAAAAGATATAAAAAACGGTGCAAATCGAACTTTCCTTCGACCTGCACCGTCATTTTCCCGAAATCTTACGATCCTATAACAGGCTATACCGAAATTCGGATACGACAATACAAGCCCGACGAATACCAATACATAGTGCCTACGTCGCGCATGGGGACAGTTTTAATATTGCGGACTGCCATTGCCGTACTCCTTTCAAAAAATATTGTGCGGATTGTAGCACAATTCAAAGCGGTTGTCAATAGAAAAGCATAGATTTCCGTACAAAAAAATCTGTATTTTTTGAAAATAGCTATTGACAAACGCTCGATATGTGGTATAATTTATAGGCTGTCTGCGCCGGATGTGCGCTTTCGGATTTTATGGCGGAATAGCTCAGCTGGCCAGAGCATTCGGTTCATACCCGACAGGTCGTAGGTTCAAATCCTACTTCCGCTACCATCATCATTATGACGCCGGTCGCGGTGGCTTGGGTGCCGGCGTCATTCCTGCAAAACGGCACGGCCTTGTGTCAGATACGGCCCGTTGGTCAAGAGGCTAAGACACCGCCCTTTCACGGCGGTAACAGGAGTTCGATTCTCCTACGGGTCACCAGATAAAACAAATCCGGACTGCTTCGTGAACGAGGTCGGTCCGGGTTTGTTTTTTTCTCGGCTGCCGGAACGGAGATGATCGTGCCGCCGCCGGATCCTGATGTGGGTATTGACATTGACGTTACGTCAAGCTTTACCATGACTGCAAAGGAGGGGCGTTATGAACAGCGAGAGACTATATGACATTAACGACGTATGTAAAATGCTGGGGACGACCTCAAGAACGCTCAGGTTTTACGAGGAAAAAGGGATAATACAGAGCACGGAAAAGAAATTTTCTCCGCGCAGACATTACACATATGCTCAGATCGGGCAGATAAAAACGGTACTTGCTTTGCGTTCGTTAGGGTTAACGGTGAAATCGATCGCGGAAATGCAACGCGGCAGCAAAAGCCTGAAATGCGCTCTGAGGGAACGCAGAGCGGAGATCATCGCTTCGATAACGGGCAAGATGAACGATATACGCATCCTTAACGATGCATTGACCTTCATAGACGAGGGGCGGGATCCCGTAAAGACGGATATTCGGGAAAATCTCTGCACGCCGTCGGGACGACATGCCGATATTGCAAGGGAGTGTTCTGTTGCCGTCGTCGAAAACGACCCGGACATCTTGTACCGGTATTTTTCCGAAGAAATGACAGCGTGTATGCCGGCGGATGTTTACTTGAGTGTGCGTCAGGATGTGCTGTCGGTGCTCGGATGCTTTGAAGCGTATGAGGAGCTCTGGTCATATACGGATCGACCCGATATCGTATATCAGAATATCAGATACAGTAAACTGGGGCTGACTCTGAAGCTGGTGTTCCGAGAGGACAGGGTCGAGGGCTTCTGGATGACATACTATGAACTATAATAATGCTTTGCGATTATTTATGCATTGCGAAAGCATATGAACATTGCCGTATATGCCGTCAGACAGCCAACGACCGGGTCGATAAAGCCATGGGTATTGTCTGATCGCGGCGACTGTCAGAGCATATGTCCTTACAGAGCACCTGCTTGCCTCAGCGGCAGCGGGTGTTTTTTGTGCATTCGTGCGGCGTCCGTTCCTATATCCGCCTGCGACAGACTGTTTTGCAGATATGCACCGTGCGACGCTTTGCAGACCTGATGAAATTTGTGCGGTGCAGAGCGGTAAATGTTTCGGATATGTAAAATTTCAACAAAGAAATCTTTGCCTGTTGCTCTTCGGATATCGATGTGATATAATGAACGGGAAGGGAATGACGCTTGGAATGATAACCGCGGCAGAACGCAGACACACCGGAATTGACTATATCGTCAGCCCCGTGTTTGAGGCGCTTGGTATACCTCATATGTTCACCACACGTTACGGAGGGGTCAGCGAGGGATGCTTCGAGTCTCTCAATTTTACGGTAGGACGGGGAAAAGTCAGAGACGATCACTCTGCGGTGCTGGCAAATGCCGCACTGGCCGCAGGCGTGTTCCGTATGCTGCCGGATCAGGTGGTATGGCCGCGGCAGGAGCATACCGCCGTTGCCGCACGTATCGATGAAAAAAATCCGTCGGCGCCGGAACACGGCTGTGATGCGCTCGTTACGTCACAACGCGGTAAGCTGCTCGCGGTCGTGACCGCGGACTGCGTGCCGGTGCTGCTCTATGATACCCGTGCGGATGTCTGCGCGGCGGTACATTCCGGTTGGCGCGGTACGCTTGACGGCGTGGCAGGCGCTGCACTTGAGCTTATGGTTTCCGGTTACGGGTGCCGTGCGGCGGATATCGTTGCGGCGATAGGTCCCTGCATAAGAGGCTGCTGTTACGAGGTCGGTGAAGAAATATACAAACACTTTACACAGCGTGACACCGCCTTTACAAGTTGTTTTGAAAGATTTGACGGCTCTCTGAGGTTTTCGCTCGCTTCTGCGGTCGCTGTCTCACTTCGCAGATGCGGAGTCGGCGACGATGCGATATCCGACTGCGGGCTTTGTACGTGCTGTGACGGGGAGTTCTTTTCGCACCGCCGCAGCGGGCTTGAGCGGGGCTCGATAGGGAGCTTCATCTCGGTGCGCCCGGACCGCCGCGGTGCGCTTTGAGAAATCTGGTAAGGAGATAAAACATGTCGGTTACGATATTCCATTGCGCTGATATCCATCTTGACACGCCGTTTTCGCTTTCCCTCAGAAGGGCGGAACAACGCAATTCCGAGCTACGCAGTGCGTTCCGCAATGCGGTTATGTATGCGCGCGGCGAGAAGGCCCAGCTGTTTTTTATTGCGGGGGATCTTTTTGATTCACGCTATGTTTCGCTTGATACCGCAGAGCTTTTGATAAATGAACTGCGCTCTTTCCCGGAATGCAGATTTTTTATTTCGCCCGGTAATCATGACCCGTATGACGACCGCTCTCCGTATGCACTGCTGAACTGGCCGGACAATGTGCATATCTTCAGGGAAAAAGAGCGCTTCAGTATAGATGATCTGGGCGTCGACGTATATGGCTGCGGCTATACCTCCGGCTCGATGGAGACAAGTCCCGTGACGGGCTATCCCGAACGCGATCCTTCACGTATAAACATACTTGTGTGTCACGGTACCGTGGGTATGCCGCTTTCAAAGGACGGACCGATACTGCTTTCGGAAATTGAAAGCAGCGGGTTCGACTACATAGCACTCGGGCATATCCACCGCTCTGAGGGCGTAAAAAGTGTCGGGGGCGTTTCGTATGCGTATCCGGGCTGCATAGAGGGGCGCGGATTTGACGAACTGGGCTACAAGGGCGCGCTGTTCGGCACGGTGTCAAAGGGCGAGGTCAAGCTCAAGGGCGTCAGGATGTCGCTGCGCCGTTTTGAGACAGCGCAGGTGCTTGTCGATCCACACGCGTCAAAACGTGAGATAGTAGAGGCGGTAACGCGCCGCGTGCGGGAGTTCGGCAGCGATACCGCGCTGAGAATTGAGCTTGAAGGTGAAATGCCGGCGGGAGTCATAATAACAAACGATGATCTCGGTAATCTGACCGAGGGACCGTATTATCTGGAGATACGCGATAACACCGTGCCGGCGCTCGAGCTCACCGGCGTTGAGGAGGATGCGACCTTGAAGGGCGTATTTTACCGTGATATGAAGAAGCTGATCGAGGAGTCTCCCGAACAGCGCCGCATTGCGCTGCTCGCGCTCCGTTACGGGCTTTCGGCGCTGGCAGACAGAAAAGTCATTGATTTTGAGGAAGCGGAATGAAGGATATAATTTTTGAACGGATCGATATCGTCGCTTTCGGCGGTCTGAAAAACGTGACGCTGACGCCTTCCGAGGGCGTAAATCTCGTGTTTGCCGCAAACGGCAAGGGCAAATCCACTGTTGCGTCCTTTATCAAGTATATATTTTACGGATTCGCAAACACTCGTCAACAGACGGTGCTTGGGAACGAGCGCGCGATGTATATGCCCTGGGACGCGAATTTTGTCGAAGGCTCCGTCACTCTCAGCTGTGAAAAGGGGCGTTTCTGTGTTTCCCGCAGCTACGGTAAGGGCTCGCGGGAGAGCGTCGGAGTGACGGACTGCTCCACGGGAAAGCGTGTATATGAAGGGCTTGTGCCGGGTGTCGTCTTCTTCGGAGTCAGCGAGGATACGTATGTCAAGACCGCGTTTCTGTATTCCTTGCGGTCGTACAGGAACGGCGACCCGGCGCTCGCACAGCAGATAGAGAACATAATGTTCACGGCGGATGAGATGACGTCGTATGATAAGGCGGCTTCCAAACTGTCAGAGGCGCGTACCGCGATAGCCAACCGTCAGAACAGGGGGCTTTTGCCTTCCGTGCTGGCGCAGCTCCGCGGTGTGGAGAACGAGCTTTACAACGCAACGAGAAACAATGACGAGATAAATTCGCTTACGGCCGCTTTGAAGGAAAAACGCGCTAAAATAGCAGAGCGTGATTCGCGTAAAGCTGAGCTTGACGCTGAACTGGACAACATAGAACGCTTTGATTCGCGCCGTGTGCTCGACGAGCTGGATAAGTTCCGTGAGGAAGCGGAGCAGGCGCGCGCGGAGCTGGAGAAGCAGCAGGAGCTTTTTGGCGGAGAGATACCCGATCAGGTCAAATGCGGCGAACTGAATTCCGATGTCGGCAGGTTTGCCGCCGACAAGGCGCAGCTCGCTTTGCTCAGGTCTGAGCTCGAGACGAGAAAGATCGCATTCGAAGAATTGAAGGAACGCAGTGGGCTCACATCATGCGACGCAGATCATACCAAAGTCAGAAGAGGGCTCGGCCGGAGGACGGCGGCGCTGTGGTGGTTCGTTGCGCTCACTGTGATTTCAGCTGCAGGGTTCGGAGCGCTCGCGTATTTGCATTACTCAGGCGTTTTCACTTCGTATATGCTGAATATCGTCGCCGCGGCGGCTGCCGGCGGGTTTGCTCTGCTTTCGGTGATCGCTGCTATCGTGCGCGGTTCATACGCCCACCGGTTCGGATGCCGTTCTCTCAGGCGGCTGCGTGATGAATTGCGGGAATACCCGGAAATGGAACATCGGCTCAATGAACGTATCGAGGCGGTCAAGCTGCTCGAAAGTCAGATATCCTCTGCGCAGAGCTCGCTGGATTCGCTGTCCCGGTCGATATCTTCCAGGCTGGCTGCGGCGCTCGGCTCCGAACCTTCGGAAGAGGAGTACGATGCAGCTGTGACGAGACTGCTTTCAATGACGGCGGACGCTGCGCTCGTCAGATCCGCTTATGAGAGAAAGCGTGACGCATATGAGTTCAGATCGGCGGCAATTGATGCTCAGTTGCTGCGCGAAAGAGCGGAAAGCGCCGTGGAGCCGCAGCGCGACAGAGCGCAGGTCCAGCGCGAGATACGGTTCTGCGAAATGACCCGTCAGGATCTTGAATCGCAGGCGGGCGAGCTTGAGATGCGTATCGCAAAGTTGAAGGAGCATCCGCACAATCCGTCGGAGCTTGAGGCAAAACGGGAGGTGCTTCAGGCGCGAGCCGACGAGCTGACCGAGAAAAAGCAGGCTTATGAGCTCGCTGCGGAATATCTCGAGAGGGCGAGCACGCATATGCGTTCTTCGATAGCGCCGCAGCTCACCGAGCGCGCTACAAAGCTGTTCTGTGAGGCGACGGGCTATGACCACAGCGCGCTGGGCGTCGATACGGCGCTGAACGTGACGTTTGAATCCGGCAGCGGGATGCGCAGTGCCGATTTTCTCAGTGACGGTACAAGGGATACTGCATATCTTTGCCTCAGGCTTGCACTCATTGACATGATATGCCGTGAGGGCAGACCGCCTGTGGTCTTTGACGACGCTTTTTGCCATCTTGACGACCGCCGGATGAGGCTGATGCTGGATGTGCTGCTTTCCGGCGGTGCCGGACAATGCTTTATTTTCACCTGCCGTGACAATGAGCTCAAGTACCTGAAAGAGAAGAATGCGCCGGCGACGCTTCTTGAACTCTGAGCGGTCATGGGACTGACTCTCTCTTCTCCGCTTTCCGCCCTGCGGGGCGTAGGCGAAAAAAAGGCTCAGCTGTTGTCAAAGCTCGGACCTTCCACCGTGGGTGAGCTGCTTTGCCTGTACCCCCGGGACTATGCGGACAGACGGATCACCCGGGTGGAGGACACGAGCGACGGTAAAAGCTATACATTGCTTCTGACGGTCCGCACGCCGCCGCTGCTGCGTCGCGGGCGAAAGGTGTCGGTGTGCAGTTTTCTCGCATCCGACGAAAGCGGCTCGATCGCAGTCACGGCTTTCAATCAGCCCTGGCTGACTTCCTCGCTCAAGGTAGACGAAAAGTACCGTGCGAGCGGCAGGGTAAGCATCGAACGCTTTGCGAGAAAGCTGGAAGGACCGGTCTTTGAGAAATATTCTCCGGAACTGCCCGAACTTCTGCCTGTTTATCCGCTCACAAAGGGTATAGCGCAGA
>URSI01000052.1 GCA_900550505.1 uncultured Eubacteriales bacterium | reverse complement strand
CGGTAAAATATCAGAGCCCGCTGCGCGGTCCGATAGCAAAGCACCCGAAAAGTGCAGTGTTTCTGAACGACCTGCGCACGCTTGATTACGTTTTGCTCATCAAAAAATGGTATTCCGGTCCGTCGCTCCGGCTGCTGTGGTCGAAATACGTCTGGGGCAACCGCCCGAAGGTGCGACTTATGAAGCTCTCAGGCAGGCTCAGGAGCGCGCCGCCGCTGCAAGTATTATCAAAGAAGGATGAAAACGATGCTTAACTTTACGGTCGGTCCGGTAACGTGCGCAAATGATGTCGCCTCAATCGGCGGCGAGCAGATACCGTATTTCAGAACCGCGGAATTTTCCGCTCTGATGAAAGAAAACGAAGCTCTCATCAGATCGCTGTCCGGTGCCCCCGAAAACTCACGCGCAGTATTCATAACCGGCTCCGGCACCGCATCCATGGAAGCTGCAGTAGCGAATGTGCTGACGCCGGAAGACAAAGCTCTCGTGATCAACGGCGGCAGCTTCGGCGCGCGGTTCGCGGAGCTGTGCGCCATACATTCGGTGCCGTTCGAAGAGCTTCGCAAGCAGTCCGGCGCCGCAGTCACCGCGGAAGACCTCGCACGGTTCGCCGGACGCGGATTTACCGCGCTGCTTGTCAATATCCATGAGACTTCCACCGGCGTATTGTACGACGGCGCATTACTCGCGGACTTCTGTAAAAACGAGGGACTTTTATTCATAGTCGACGCCATCAGCTCTTTCCTTGCGGACCCGTTTGATATGAAGGCTCTCGGCGCGGACGTCATGATAGCCGGCTCGCAGAAAGCGCTCGCCTGTCCGCCCGGTGTTTCCGCCCTCGTGCTTTCACCCCGCGCCGTGGAAAGGATATCGGAGGCAAAGCCGCATTGTATGTACCTGGACCTGCGCCGCGCACTCTCCGACGGCGAACGCGGTCAGACCCCGTTCACTCCCGCGGTGGGGATCCTGCGGCAGCTCAACGCACGGCTTCGCGGTATCGCAGCATCCGGCGGCGCTTCATCCTGCATAGCCCATACGGCGGATATAGCGCGCGATTTCCGTGAAAAGATAAAAGACCTGCCGCTCAGTATCACTTCCTCGTCGCTGTCGAACGCCGTCACACCCCTCTCGCCGGCGAACGCCAATGCGTATGATGTGTTTCTCACGCTGAAGGACGAATATTCGATCTGGGTGTGCCCAAACGGCGGCGACCTGCGCGACACCGTTTTCCGGGTGGGACATATAGGCGCGCTTACAACAGACGACAACACGGCGCTTACAGAAGCGCTGCGTGACCTCTCGCGCCGCGGCCGACTGTAAAAGAGCCGCACATTTTCCGCCCAGGCGGTACATAACAGCCGTTAAGGAGGTCCCAAATGATAAAAGTCATAACTTACGGCACCTTTGACCTGCTGCATTACGGGCATATAAGACTGCTCGAACGGGCGCGTGCGCTCGGCGACTATCTGATCGTAGGCGTGACCGCAGACGACTTTGACAAGTCACGCGGGAAGCTCAATGTGCGGCAGTCGCTTATCGAGCGCGTCGAGGCGGTGCGCGGCACGGGATTGGCGGACGAGATCGTCGTGGAGGAATACGAGGGTCAGAAAATAGACGATATACGACGATACGGTGTCGATATTTTTGCCATCGGTTCCGACTGGAGGGGACAATTCGACTATCTTTCCGAATACTGCCGGGTGGTGTACCTCGACCGCACGGAAGGCGTCTCCAGCTCACAGCTGCGCGGCGATTCGGCTCCGCTTCGGCTCGGACTCGTCGGGCTGCCCGACAACCTTACAAAATTTGTGCGCGAATGCGCCTGCGTCAACGGCGTGCGCGCCGCGGGCATCTGCACCGACGACCCCGGCTCCGCCAAAAAACAGTTTGACGGGCTCGCGCTTTATACCTCAGACTATGACGAACTGCTCGCTGCATCGGATGCGGTATATATAATATCGCATCCTTCGACACATTCGGAGCTGATACGCCGTTCGCTCGCCAAAGGCAGACACGTATTGTGCGAATCGCCTCTCGCGCTCGACCCGGACGAATGCAACGCGCTTTTTGCCATGGCGAAGGAAAAGGGACTTGTGCTGACGGAAGCACTCAAGACCGCATATTCCACCGCATATTCGCGGCTGCTGCTGCTTGTGAAAAGCGGACGGATCGGCAGCGTTATCTCTGTCGACGCGACTTGTACGAGTCTGAAGGATCTGTCCAGCGCGGCTCCGGGCACATGGAACAGCATCTGCGCGTGGGGTCCCACGGCACTGCTTCCGGTGTTTCAGCTGCTTGGCACCGAATACAGAGCAAAGCATATTTCCACGATGTTTGCAGACAGGTCAAAAGCGCTCGATCTTTTCACAAAGATAGATTTCGTCTATGACAGCGCGGTCGCGTCCATAAAGGTCGGTAAAGGGATAAAATCCGAAGGAGAACTCATAATATCGGGTACAAAAGGCTATATATATGTGCCGGCACCATGGTGGAAGACCGACTACTTTGAAATACGTTACGAAGAACAAAACGAAAACAGGCGCTATTTTTATCCGCTGGAGGGCGAAGGGATAAGATACGAGATCGCAGCGTTTGCGGGTTCCGTTTCCACCGGCAGCAATTACGAACGCATAGAAAAGAGCGTTTCGTCTGCCATAGCAGGCATAATGAAGGACTTCGGGAACGGCACGGACACCTGCATACTTTCCCCCTCGAGCGGCCGCGGTGGCAGCACCTGCCCGTATGGAGCCGGCACGGATTTGCCATCCGGTACAAAGCAATGAAGATCACCGTTCTGTGCGAAAACACCGCGAGCTCACCGATGTTCCGCGCCGAGCACGGGCTTTCGCTGCTTATAGAAACGCAGGGGCGTACGGTACTTTTCGACACCGGACAAACCGACGCTTTTGCACGGAACGCAGTCAGGTGCGGCGCGGACCTGTCGCGCGTTGACCTTTGTGTCATATCACACGGTCATTACGACCACGGAGGCGGGCTCGGATGCTTCCTGTCGCTGAACGGCAAATCGCCCGTGTATATCAGCCGCCGCGCATTCGAACCGCATTATTCCGCCGACGGACGATACATAGGGCTTGATGCATCGGTTAAAGCGGCAAAGCAAATCGTATTTACCGACGGGAACACCCGGATAGACGACGGGCTTGAACTGCTTTGTCTTCCTGAGGCCGAAGTCCCCGGAGCGTTCGGGCTGACTGCGCTGAAAGACGGCAAGCGCGTGCCAGACGACTTTGCACACGAGCAGAGCCTTCTTGTGACCGAAAACGGACGCCGCGTGCTGTTTGGCGGATGCTCGCACGGCGGCGCTGTCAAAATGGTCGGAACATTTTGTCCGGATGTTTTCATCGGAGGGTTCCATCTGTCAAAGCTCGACGTGTGCGGAGACGGCGCAGAAAGGCTGCGGGAGTTCGCTTCGGCATTGCTCGAAAGTTCCGCGCTGTACTATACCGGTCACTGTACGGGATCGGAACAATACTCGTTTTTAAAGAACATAATGGGAAATAAACTGGATAAAATAAGCACGGGGCAGAGTTTCGTCCTCTGACATACCGTCATAAGCCCGGATATGATCTGCCTTTCTCGTCATACCGTCATAAAAACGGAAAGGCTTTTCATTGCCCGACGTTCCGTAAGTGCCGGCAGCAGTATGCTGCCGGCACCATTTTTCCCGTGCAGGCCAAAGCTGTGAGTGACTTTGTCACCGAAGCCGTACGGTGCGTGATGCTATACTGTCAACATGGCAGCGGCAGCCGCCCCGCCGCACCCCACAGTTTTTTGAAATATATAAACGGGAGAAAGCAAATGCATTACCTGTTGTCATTTACGGAAGGCATCATCACATTTATATCGCCGTGTCTGCTGCCGCTGCTGCCGGTATACATCACCTATTTTGCGGGCGGCAACAGCCGGAACGCACGCAGAGCATTTGCGGGAAGCGTCGGGTTCGTGATCGGCTTTACCTTAGTGTTTACCGCGATGGGCGCATTGGCGGGTACACTCGGCGCCTTCATAAGCGGTCACCGTACCGTCATAAATCTGATATGCGGCGCTGTTGTGATAGTTTTCGGGCTCGGATACCTGGGAGTTTTCAAATTCAATACGCGGCAGAAAGACAGAACGCTCGCACAGGGCGGCGGGTTTTTCCGCACATTCGTGTTCGGGATCGTTTTTTCGCTCGGATGGACGCCTTGCGTGAGCGCGTTTCTCGGCTCCGCCCTTATGCTTGCCGCACAGCACGGCAGCGTGGTCAAGGGAATACTCATGCTTTTGTGCTATTCCGTGGGACTGGGGATCCCCTTCGTGCTCAGCGCGCTTCTCATTGACCGCATGAAGGGCGCATTTGATTTCATAAAGAAAAATTACCGCGTGATAAACGTCGTCTGCGGCGTGCTGTTGATAGTCATGGGACTGCTCATGGCCGCCGGGTTTACAGGTGTATCGGCATAAAAACATCGATACGGGAGAACGATAATGAACGAAAAGAAAAAACTGCTCATACTCGCTGCTGTACTGATCCTAACGGTCGCCGCGGCTCTGGTGCTTTACAACAGCCTTTCGAAAGACGATACGCCGGACGTTTCCGCTGACGGCCCGGTCACGGCTCCGGATTTTACGGTGTTCGACGCGGACGGCAACGCCGTAAAGCTCTCCGACTATCGCGGCAAACCGGTCATACTCAATTTCTGGTCAACCACCTGCCCGCCATGCAGGCAGGAAATGCCCGATCTGGACAGCGCGTTTGACAAATACGGTAAAGAGATACAATTTCTCATCGTCAATCTGCCCAACGGCAGCGACGAGACCGTGGCGTCGGCGAGCGAATTCATTGACGAGCAGGGTTACGGCTTCCCCGTGTTTTTTGACACAGCGTACAGTGCCGCACAGGCGTATGCCGTAACATCCATACCGCGCACATACTTCATAAACGGTGAAGGAAAGATCGTAACCTACAAAATAGGACTTATCACCGAAAGTCAGCTGCAAAACGCCATAAAACTGCTGCTGCCCTGACCGTATGTGATATATATCCCCCCTGAGCGGCGGAAAATGACGCTTGAAAAAACTGTACGATGTTGGTATAATGTTTTTGCAAACGTTCATTGAATGCGGCGGCAGGGGGGTTTTTATGGGCACTCCGAAAGACGGCTCGCTGCACGCGGGTCACAGAGAACGACTTAGGAAAAGATTTCTGAGCACCGGATTTGAAGGCATGGAAGAGCACGTCGTGCTCGAACTGCTTTTGTTTTATTCCGTACCACGCATCGACACTAACGAGCTGGCACACAGACTGATCAACAAATTCGGTTCGCTGCGCGGAGTCTGTTCGGCATCGTTTTCCGAACTGATGTCCACCGAAGGAGTGGGCGAAAACACCGCGGTATTACTCATGATGATCCCGCACATCGTTTCGCGCTACATGAACGGCGCGAACGAGTCGCTTCGCATGAAGAAAGCCATCTCCCGCCAGGAACTCGGCGAATATGCAGTCAATGCGCTCGCCGGTGAAACGACCGAAGCGGTGCTTCTGCTGTGTCTGCGCAGGGGAAGGCTCGTCAGAGAAAAGGTGTTGGCACGGGGCGGGCGTGCCTGCGTGGAATTCAGCCTTTCATCCGTCGCCTCCGAGCTGCTGATCTGCGGATGCGACCAGGCGGCGCTGGCTCACACGCACCCCGACGGGATGTTGGAACCGTCTGAGGACGACTATCGCTCAACCGCCATGTTCAGAACCGCGCTCGGAAGACTCGGTGTGGAGTTTTTCGAGCATTACATAGTTTCGGGCGGTACTTACGTCTGTATGTCACAGTATATTTGAGGTGTCGGACATCATGATGCTTGAATCCTTCACACTTGCTTCGGAGACCGACGAAGCCGTATTCAGGGTCTCAAATGACCCGCTGATGACTATGAGCTGCTATTCCGAAAACATCTATCCGTTCGGGATATTTCCGCAAAAAAAGCTCAGGCATCTCGAGTTCGACGATATTACGATATTCTGCGGTGGGAACGGCTCAGGCAAGTCGACATTGCTGAACCTGATAGCACGCAAGATCGGGCTCGGTCACGCTTCTCCGTATAACGACACCCCTTTTTTTGAGAAATACCTGTCGCTCTGCTCATATACGCCGCGGCATCCGCCGGCAGCCCCCGAGGGAAGCTGCGTGGTGACGAGCGATGATGTGTTTGAATCGCTGCTGAAAGCCCGCAGACGCAATGAAAACACGGGCAGGCTGCGCGACGAACTGTTTCAAAGATATACGAAACTGAAGGATAATCCCGACGGATTCGACGGGTTCCGCTCGCTCGAAGACATAGATATACTGAAAGAGCACAACGAAGCCGTAAGAATGACAAGGTCACGGTTTATCTCCGGAAGGATGACGCCGGAGGATCCGCTGCGTTCGAACGGAGAGAGCGCTTTTGCGATATTTACCGAAAGGATACGCGAAAATGCGCTTTATCTGCTCGACGAGCCGGAAAACAGCCTCTCCGCACAGCTTCAGCGCCAGCTCGCACGCTACATCTCAGATTCGGCGCGTTTTTACGGCTGCCGGTTCATAATAGCGACCCATTCGCCGTTTCTGCTGTCGCTCAAAGGTGCGAAGCTGTATGATCTCGACAGCGTACCTGTGCGCACCTGCCGTTGGACAGAGCTCGGACAGATGCGTGAATACTATGAATTTTTCCGTCTCCACAGTGAGGAATTCGAGCGATGATCGCAAGGATTGAAAAAAACAAAGGCAATTCCGCGCGGCGGCTGAAAGGACCGAAAAATGCAGTAAGAAATTCGCACGGCGGCTGAAAAGACCGAAAAAAGGACTGAAAAAATGAAAGATTTTAAACTGCATCCCGCAGTCACCGAGCTTGCCGAGACGGCTGCGAATATGTACCGCCTTGGCTGGGACGAACGCAACAGCGGAAATATAAGTATTTTACTGGAAGATAACGCGGCAGACTCTCTGACGCCCTCACGCGTGTTCGCACTCGGGTTCGAAGCAGCCGCATTGGCCGGGAGGGTCATGCTTGTGACCGGCACGGGAAAGTATTTCAAGAACATGGTGCATGACCCTGAGAACGATATGGGCGTGATACGCATCTCCGCAGACGGCAAAAGCGCACAGCTTCTGTGGGGTCTGAGCGACGGCACAGGCTGCACCTCCGAGCTTGCCACGCACCTGCTGGCGCATGAAACACGACTGAAGTGCGACCCACAGTCCCGCGTGGTTATGCACAGCCACCCGCCGTTCATCGTCGCCATGTCTCACATGATCGAAGCGGACGACCGCA
>URSI01000051.1 GCA_900550505.1 uncultured Eubacteriales bacterium | reverse complement strand
TTGAGCTGTTCGCTCGCAAAAGCCTTCAACGTATCCATTAAGGCTTCCTCCTTTCGACGGGACATTCATGTGTGAGTTCAGAGGACTGTCCCTTTGTTTTAAAAACCATGTGATTATACCATGTACGTGCCGTGTTGTCAAGAGTATTTCTCTTATTTCCGGCTTTAATCCTTGCTTTTAGGCTCCAGTGACGACTTTTTCAGCATCCGTGACATTTGCCGTTGTGCCATGACGAGGCTGTAATACCTTCCTTTGTTGGACAGAAGCTCTTCGTGCGTGCCGCTTTCCTCTATCTTGCCTTTTTCCAGCACTATCAGCTTCGTGCAGTTCCTGAGAGTCGAAAGCCTGTGAGCTATCGCGAGAGTAGTGCGGTTCTTTGTCAATGCCGCTACGGAATCCTGGATAAGCTTTTCGGTTTCCGTATCCAGCGAGGCGGTGGCTTCATCCAGTATGAGTATTTTGGGGTTCCGCAAAACAGCGCGCGCTATCGCGATTCGTTGGCGTTCTCCGCCCGAAAGCGTCTGACCGCGCTCTCCCACTATCGTGTTGTAGCCGTCAGGCAATTTCATTATGAAGTTATGTGCGTTTGCGAGCTTTGCGGCCCGGATCACATCATCTCTGGTCGCTTTGGGGTCTGCATACGCGATGTTGCTGTAAAGAGTCCCTCTGAACAGGAAGGTTTCCTGAAGTACCACGCCTATCTGAGAGCGCAGACAGTGCTGGTCATAACTCCTTATATCGCGGCCGTCGATCTTTACGCTGCCTTCGTTTGCGTCGTACAGACGCATAACGAGATTTATGAGCGTGCTTTTTCCTACGCCGCTTCTGCCCACTATCCCGAGCATATCTCCCCGGTTGACTTTGAAACTTATCCCTTTGAGAACATATTCATTTCGGTCATAGCCGAATCTGACGTCTTCAAACTCTATATCTCCGTTTATCACAACATCCGATATCGGCTCTGCTGTGTCCGAAACATCGGGCTCTTCATCCATGATCTCAAAAACCTTGGTCACCGATGTCAACTGACGTGACAATCTCCTCGGCAGGAATGCCGCCCAACGAACCGGACCGTACATTATGGCGCAGTATGACATGAACTGCTGCATAACGCCCAGTGTCATGTCGCCGCTGAGCACCAGCGAGCCGGCATACGCAAGCACGAAAAACTCGCCGATACCGGCGACAAAATTCAGCGGCGGCATTATCAACTGCCAGAATATTTCGTTTGATTCCGATATCTTTGCTATTTTTGCGGCTTGTTTGTCGAACCGCGCGCCCTCTCTTGCTTCGGTGCCGAAGACCTTTACGACACGGATCCCCTGGAATATGTCGTGCAGCAACGTATTTGCTTCGCTTTCGCTGTGCCATTGACGGTGATAACGCCGATGAGCCTGATTCCGTGTCAGATAGAAAGCCAGCATTATCAGAGGTATCGGCAGTATGATCAGCAGCGCTGTCCGCCAGTTCATCGCGAACATAACTACCCCGACGCCTATGAATGTTGCAGCCTGCATGATCAGGTTGGGCAATGTATCGGTCAGCATTTCCTTTATGACCACTGTGTCGCTTGTGACGCGTGTTATTATTTCTCCCGCCGAGCGCCGCGATATTCCGGCGACTGACAGTTGCTGCACCTTCGCAAAAAGCGCATCCTTCAGTGAAGCGGCAACTCCATTACCGACCTTGGTCATCACAGCCCCTCTTATTGCATCAAATGCCGTACGGAACAGGGAAATGCCTGCCATCGCACATATCAGAAGCAAAAAGCCCGTGAGTGCGCCCGGGGATTCCGAGGCTATATAGTCGTCTATCAGTTTCTGATTTATCATCGGAGATACGACGGCAAGAGCGGCTACGAGAAAATAGAGCAGCATCGCAAGCGCGATCTTGCCGAGGTAGGGACGCGCGAAAGGCAGCAGCCGTTTTACCGACCCGCGTTTGTCTGCACAGTTGATACATACCGACGAGCCTTCCGGATACGGAGCTCCGCACTTCGGGCACGAAGAATGCAACGGCCGTGAATCTTGCGGGATGCTCCTTCCCTCCGCCGCTGTGTTTATGCACAGCGCCACATATTGCATGGATAAAAGACAACTCATGTCGCCGCGCAGCAGCTCACGACGAACGCCGCCGGCATCGGTGTACTCAAGTGCCGCACAACCTATGTATTTCATGCACTCGAATTCACGGGAACCGGAAGTGTCAAACTCTGACACCTCTTCGTTCCTGTCATCGGTGAAATATATTTTGCCGTCTGCGTATACTGCTACACCTACGATGCGATCGTTGTCCGGTGTAAGCGAGTAATCAAAGACCACCGCATGTGCGTCTTCGGCGACGCCTATACGGGTCAGCAGGTTCGCACGCTGCTTCGCTTCGGAAACGACGGTCTTATTCATTCCTTTTCCCCCAAAATGCTTACAGATACAGCTCTATCCTTCGGTAGCTGTGCCTGTCAAGCGCCTCAATATCGCTGATGTTGAACCGGTTGCCGTCGATATCAGTGATAAATATACGTCTTTCGTCCACTTTGACGATACTGCGGAAAGTATCCCGCAGGGTAAAGCTCAGTTTTCCTTTGTCCGTCGTGACGTCCCAATACGAATACCCGAAGCGTTCCTTGACGTTTTCTATGCTGAGTATCTCCGGCGCATAGTATTTGCGCTCCAGCGAGGCTCTTATCAGCGCCGCAGCCTCTTCGCCCACATCGTCGATGTGACGGATTATACCATATTCTTTGCCGTCCTTGTCAAGCACGGAAATGAACTCGTCCGGTGCGTCAAAGGGGAACGCGCGGTGGAACCAGACGCGACCGAGATCGTGCCAGAACGGTTCGCTGTTTTCTTCCTCAAGGTTTTCGGATATTTCCCTTATGTTCGCTTCAAGCGCCGTGAAGCCGCCCGGAGTGGTGTAGAATTTTGTATTCTCCGAATTGAGGTATACGATATCGACAAGTTCCGTGAAAGTTTGCTTTTGTTCGTTTTTCGACATTTGTTCCATGTGATCGTTCACTCCTCGACACCTATCGTTTTCAGCGCCTCGGTCTGAAGTCTGTACAGCTTCCTGTAGACCCCGTCCCGTGCGAGCAGCTCGCGTGCTGTGCCGCTTTCGGCAACTTTACCGTTTTCTATGACAATGAGAAAGTCGGCGTCACGCAGTGTGGACAGTCTGTGCGCTATTACTATGGTGGTTCTGCCTTTCGTCAGACGGTCGAGCGAAGCCTGTATGGAGCGCTCCGTCTGAGTGTCCATTGCTGCGGTAGCTTCGTCGAGTATCAGTATTTTCGGGTCACACAGTACCGCTCGCGCGATGGACACGCGCTGACGTTCGCCGCCGGAAAGTTCTTTGTAGCCCCATCCCACCTGAGTCTGGTAGCCTTCCGGATATTTTATTATGAATTCGTGAGCCGACGCGGCTTTCGCTGCGCGGACGACCTCTTCAAAACTGGCATCGGGTCTTGCATATCTTATGTTCTCGAGTATCGTGCCCCGGAACAGGTAAGTTTCCTGTGAGACTATCGCTATCGTGCCGCGAAGCTGGTCAAATGACAACTCACGCAGGTCTGTGCCGTCTATTTTGACACATCCGTCCGAGGGGTCATACAGCCGTGTGAGGAGGTTTGCAAGTGTGCTCTTTCCGGCACCCGTGTGGCCTACGATGCCGACTGTGCCGCCCGCCGGAACGGAAAAGCTCACATCGTTGATGACCGGCTTGTTTTCCTCATATGAGAATTTTACATTGCAAAATTCCACATCGCCCCTTACGGAATCCAGATGTACCGGGTGTTCGCTTTCTCTGACTTGCGGCACCGTGTCGGCTATCTCAAACAATCGTTGCATTGCATTGAGACAGTCTGCCCACCAGTTTGATACGTCCGCAAGAAACCCGAGAGGACTGTACACAAGCGTCATGCATGCCACAAACTGCATCAGCGTGCCATATGTCATGCCGTCGCCTTTTACGACCTGCCACCCGCCTATCCCCCACACGAGAAAGGTACCGATGTTGAGCATGAAGGATATTGCCGGAAATATCTTGTATGACGTGACCCCCACGTTTATGTCCGCCTGTGCTAAGCGTCGGTTGCTTTTACCGAAACGCGCGAGCTCCTCGTCTTCTCTGGAAAACGATTTTACGACGCGAACGCCCGTAAGCACGTCGCTTATCAACGAATTGAAAGAACGTCTGCGGGAATAGGCACGTGCGTGGAGCTTTGAGAACATTCTGAACACGAGCCTGTACGAAAGGAAAAACAGCGGTACGGTAACAAATGTGTACAGTGTCAGTGTCGGGTTTACCGACAGCATTACGATAATGACTACGGTAAGCTGCAGCACACAGGTTATGAGATACGGGAAACCGTCACAAAAGAACCAGTATATGGTCGTCGCGTCGCTGTTGACCTGTGTCATCAGTCCACCGGTCTGCCGGTTGGTAAAAAAGCCGAGAGAAAGCCTTTGTATTGAGCCGAATATGGTCTTTTTGAGGTCGTAAACGACTCTGGCGGCAACTTTTGCGGATATGATCAGGTTTGTCATCTCCACAAGCATCGAAACGATACGCACACCGGCTATCATGGCTATGACGGTAAATATCATACCGTACATACTTCCCGCCGGGTCGAGCACTTCGTCATAAAACACCGCATTGCTTACATAAGGGGCAAGCACGGTGAGCCCGGCGCTGAAAGCGAAAGTGAGCAGGATTATCAGCACATACTGCTTGTATTTCGCAAAGAAGGACAGCAGGCGTTTTATAAGCCGTGATTTGTCCATACAGCGCGGACAGATCCGACGATCGGGGTCGGGATATCGCTCATGACATTTCGGACAGAATTTATCCTGAGCCATATCTTCCTTGGCCTTTTGTTCGTCTATCCCGCCCTTTTCTTTCAGCTCACCTGCAACGCGTACGAATATGTTGGACTCGTGCATGTATGTATTGGAATAGTTGAACAGCACGAGCTCACGACCGTTATGTGTAGCTGTTACAAAACCGGACGATATCTGCTGTTCGGACCGAAAATCACTGAGCTCGTCAATGGGATATTCGCGATAGTCAGATGGTTCAAATCGCCCGCCGGCCCGACTTTCCACGACAATGCTGCCCTCAGCTGCCGCAAACATCTTAGAAGTGAGTACTATGTATACCGATTTCGGTACGCAGTCGTTGCCGAGATCGGTCCGCATGACAAAAACAGCCTCATCCATTGAGAGGCCCTTCGAAACAAAATAGTCGCTGACTGATTGAGGCAACTTTGAAAGTGCAAACATTGTCAGATCCTCACGTATGATCGCATTAATAAAAAAATACGGTGGAATTATACCACACAAATCAACGCTTTTCAAGCATCATTTGTACATATGTTCGAAAATTTATGGGTTAGTGAATTCCCAAAGTAAGTTCCACAGTGGAAATTTGGGTGGAAGTTAGTGTGGGAATTCACTCCTACAAAAAGAAAATCCAAATTTTCTTGTCAGGGATTGAAATAATATATTGGCTGTGATATAATGAATCGGATTGACAATTAACAGGAAGGCAGAGTAAACCTCCATGATAAAGATAGCGGTGCTCGGTATGGGCACGGTCGGCGGCGGCGTGGCGGATATAATTGACGGGAACAGCAGATCAATTTCAAAGAAGCTTGGCGGAAGCGGCGAAAAATTGATCGAGATAAAGTATGTGCTTGACAGGCGTACAAATGTCGGACACGGCTGTGACGGCCTTGTCACGGACGACATAGATAAAATCCTGAACGATGACGAAGTCAGCGTTGTGGTAGAGACCATGGGCGGTGTGCACCCTGCTTACGAATTTACCAAGCGTTCGCTTGAAAGAGGGAAGAGCGTTGTTACTTCAAATAAGGCAGTTGTGGCGGCATGCGGGGCCGAGCTGCTCGGGATCGCTCGCAAAAACAATGTGGCTTACTTGTTTGAAGCCAGTGTCGGCGGCGGAATACCGGTAATACGCCCTCTGATGAATTGTCTTGCCGCTAATGAGATAATTTCCATTTATGGCATACTTAACGGCACGACAAACTATATACTTACGGAGATGGAACGTTGCGGCGTGACCTTTGAGGCGGCTTTGGAGGACGCGAAAAGGCTCGGATATGCTGAGGCGGATCCGACAGCAGATATAAGCGGTGCGGATACCGCACGCAAAATATGTATACTCGCCGATGTTGCATTCGGTATGTATATCACTCATGAAGATATATGCTACCGCGGCATAGAATCTGTGGTGCCGGCCGATATCAAATGTGCGTCGATGCTCGGATATCGCATAAAACTGCTTGGTGCGGCTCGCAGATGTGAAAACGGAGCCGAGGTTTTTGTGGAGCCGATGCTCGTGCCCGCACACAGTCCGCTCGCGCTCGTTGACAATGTTTACAACGCCGTTTCCGTTGAGGGAAACGCGGTAGGAGATATTATGTTCAGCGGCAGGGGAGCCGGTGCTATGCCCACGGCGAGTGCCGTGGTGGCGGACATAATCGATGCGGTGACATGTTCACCGAAATATCCTGATTTTGACCCTGAGGGCGGCAAAGTCGTGCCTGCGGGTTTGGACGGACCGGTTTTTGTTCGCGTTAAAGCCGGCGACGAGGGCAGACGCTTTGCCGATAAGCTCGGAGCTGAGGTGGTTACAGATGATGACTCAATTGCTTTTGTCATATCCGACGCATCTCTTTTGGACGGTTCGGGGATAGTCCCGCTTTCGGTTTACCGTATAAGGAAATCTGAATAAACATCCGGCGGCTGCCGTATAATGTGCCATAGGTGTATTGTCGGTCGTATGTGTTTGAGACACGTATTTGCGGACGAAAAAAGAGCAAGCATATGCTTGCTCCCTGATGGTGACCCGTAGGGGAGTCGAACCCCTGTCTCCGCCGTGAGAGGGCGGCGTCTTGACCACTTGACTAACAGGCCTTGTGCGAACCGCGTTCATTACGATACCATATCTGAGAAGCTTTGTCAAGTGTAAATTTAAACTTTTGGTGAAAAAATGGACGAAAGATACAAAAAAATTCTCAACGGTCTGCTCTGGGCGTTTATTGCCGCCGCGGTGCTGTACGTTATCTTTGTCTATGCGTTGCCGCTGCTGCTCCCGTTTGTCCTCGCCTGGGTCGTGGCGGCGCTGCTTCAGCCGGTGATAAAATTCCTCAACGGAAGGCTGCGGATCCCCAAAAAGCTTGCCGTACTTATACTTGTGGTCGGCGCTATTGCTCTCATTGCATGGGGCATAACGGCCATCGTTACACGGCTTGTATATGAGATATCCAGTCTTGCATCGCTGCTTCAGCAGCAGATACAACGTATCGCAAACGATGA